>JACMLI010000266.1 GCA_014379705.1 Gemmatimonadaceae bacterium | reverse complement strand
GTGATGGACCTGGTCTATCGTGTGGGAGATACGGCGCTGGTCCGCGCGGCCCGCGCCCACGGCCTGCGCGCGATCGACGGCCGCGAGATGCTGCTCCACCAGGGCGCGGCGGCCTTTCGCTGCTGGTTCCAGCGCGACCCCGACCTCACCATCATGCGGAACGCCCTCGAGCGCCCGGCGTCGCCGGGGTGACGCGAGCGTCCGCGAGGACGTTCACATGGGCTCGACCGCTGGAAGCGACGCGACCGCCAAAAGGTGGTGGCGGGCAGCACTCACCGACCTCGGCGACCTGCTGTTCCCGCGGGTCTGCCTCACGTGCCAGCAGCTCATCCCCCGCACCACCCGCACGCTCTCCTGTTCGGCCTGCTGGGCCCGTGTCGCGCCGTTACCGCGTCCGCAATGCGGACGCTGTGGTCATCCGGGGCGAGGTGGAGCGTGCCACTGGTGCCGCCTGCTGTCGCCGTCCATGGCATACGTGCGCTCGTGCTGCTGGGCCGACAATACGGTCGCGCGGGACCTGCTCCACGCCGTGAAGTACGACGGCTGGCGCAGGGTTGCGGAGGACATGGCGGCGCGCATGGCGCGGCTCGAGGTGGGTGACATCGCTCCGCGTGGTGCCCGCATCCTCGTTCCGGTGCCGCTCGCCGCGGGGCGACGGCGGGAACGAGGCTACAACCAGAGCGAATGCCTCGCCCGGAGCATTGCCCGCCTGTGGGGCGCACCCGCACCCGTCGACCTGTTGCATCGCACCCGGGAGACGCCATCACAAACCCGGTTGACTCCCGAACAGCGTTTGCACAACGTTTCCAACGCCTTTCAGGTCGATGCGGCACAGGTGAAGCGACTCGGCGACGTCGCGCTGTTTCTTGTCGACGACGTCATCACGACCGGTGCGACCCTGAACGCCTGCGCGGACGCGCTTGCGAGCGCCGGGGCGCGCACGATCTGCTCCATCACATTCGGCCGCGCGCGCGATCCCCGCGATGCAGCGGCCACCAAGGGGAACGACAGCACATGGCGATTCGGGTAGGCATCAACGGGTTCGGCCGCATCGGCCGGCAGGTCCTCCGCGCGGCCAAGGAAACCGGCGTCACCGACCTCGATTTCGTGGCGGTCAACGACCTCACGGACACGAAGACCCTCGCGCACCTCTTCAAGTACGACTCCGTCCATCGCACCTTCGACGGCACGGTGTCCTCCGACACCGGTTCCATCACGGTCAACGGCGATACGGTCAAGGTCTTCGCCGAAAAGGATCCGGCGGCGCTGCCGTGGAAGGACCTCGGCGTCGACATTGTCCTCGAGTCCACGGGGCGCTTCACGAATGCGCCGGATGCGAAGAAGCACATCGCCGGTGGCGCGAAGAAGGTGATCATCTCGGCGCCGGCAAAGGGCGAGGACATCACCATCGTGATGGGCGTGAACCACACGAAGTACGACGCCGCCTCGCACCATATCGTCTCCAACGCGTCGTGCACCACGAACTGCCTCGTGCCGATGGTCAAGGTCATCCGCGACGCCTTTGGCTTCAGGCATGGCGCGATGGTCACGATCCACAGCTACACCAACGACCAGCAGATCCTCGACCTGCCGCACAAGGACCTGCGCCGCGCGCGCGCCGCCGCCCTCTCCATCATCCCCACCACGACCGGGGCCGCCAAGGCCACGTCGCTGGTGATTCCCGAAGTGAAGGGCAAGATCGACGGCATAGCGATCCGTGTGCCCACGCCGGACGTGTCCCTCACCGAGCTCACCGTCGAGGTGGAGAAGTCGACGAACATCGCCGACGTCAACGCGGCATTCCAGGCGGCGGCGAACGGTGCACTCGAGGGCATCCTCGCCTACACCACCGAGGAGCTGGTCTCCAGCGACTACATCGGGAACCCGCATTCGTGCATCCTCGATTCGCTCAACACCAACGTCATCGACGGGACGATGGTGAAGGTCTCGGGGTGGTACGACAACGAGTGGGGGTACGCGAGTCGTTGCGTCGACCTCCTGCGCTACATCGGGCAGAAGATCTGATTTTCGGGCGTGTGGAGAGATCCTTTCTAACGCAGAGACGCGGAGATCGCACAGGGCGCAGGACAACCGGGAGACCATGCATGCCTGAATCTTCCTTCAGCGAGAGTGAGGACGTGCAGCCGCTGTCGACCTGAAGTTCCTGCGACCTCTGCGTTCCTCTGCGCCTCTGCGTTGAGGCTTTTCCAGGCCCATTCGATTTCACATTGCCGCCGGCACATGCGCCTTCGGTATGACCTCCAGCCTACCGCATGAACAAGCGCACCGTTCGCGACCTGCCTGACGCGTCCCTCGCCGGGACGCGCGTGCTGGTTCGCGTCGACTTCAACGTCCCGCTCGACGACGCCGGCGCGGTCACCGACGACACCCGCGTGCGGGCCGCCGTGCCCACGATCGACTACCTCGCCTCACGCGGGGCACGTGTCGTCCTGCTGTCGCACCTCGGTCGGCCCAAGGGCGGGCCCGACCCGAAGTACTCGCTCGCGCCCGTTGCGGGTGCCCTCGCCGCGCTCGTGACGTTCCCGGTCGCGTTCTGCCCCACGTCCATCGGTCCGGAGGCCGTGGGCCGCACGAAGGCCATGGCGAACGGCGAGATCCTGCTCATGGAGAACACCCGCTTCCACGCGGGAGAGGAGAAGAACGACGAGGCGCTGTCCCGCGACTTCGCCGCGTTAGGCGACGTCTACGTGAACGACGCCTTCGGCTCGGCGCACCGCGCGCACGCCTCCACCGCCGGCGTCACCGCGCACGTCCGTCCCAGCGTCGCCGGCTTCCTGATGGAGAAGGAGCTCGACTACCTGGGCCACGCGATCGCCGAGCCGAAGAAGCCGTTCATCGCGATCCTCGGCGGGGCGAAGGTGTCCGGGAAGATCGACGTGATCGAGGCGCTCCTGCCCAAGGTCGACGGCCTGCTCATCGGGGGTGCGATGGCGTGCACGTTCTTCAAGGCGATGGACCTCGAGACCGGCAAGTCGCTGGTGGAACCGGATCGCGTGGAACTGGCCCGCGGACTGGTCGAGCGCGCAGGCGTTCGCCTCACGTTGCCGCACGACGCGACCGTCGCGCCCGCCATGACCGACGGCGCGCGGGCGACCAACGTGCGCCGCGATTCGATCCCCGCCGACCAGGCGATGTTCGACATTGGCACCGACACGCAGGCGTCCTACCGCCGCGCGATCGCGGCCGCGAAGACGATCTTGTGGAACGGACCCATGGGCGTGTTCGAGACCAAACCCTTCGATGCAGGCACGCTCGCGATCGCGAAGGCGATGGCCGAGGCCACGAAGCGCGGGGCAACGACCATCGTCGGCGGGGGAGATTCCGCCGCCGCCGTTGCCGATGCGGGCCTCGAGTCCGCGATGAGCCACGTGTCCACGGGAGGTGGCGCCTCCCTCGAGTTCCTCGAGGGGAAGGTCCTCCCGGGGGTTGCCGCCCTCGACGACCGGTGACGTGATGCGACGACCCGTCTTTGCCGCAAACTGGAAAATGCATCATGGCCCGAGCGATGCCCGGGCCTTCCTGCGGTCGTTCCTCGCGCACTACGCGCGGCGCCCCGACCGACAGCTGCTCTTCTTTCCGCCGGCGATCAGCCTGACCACGGTCATTGACAGCCTGAAGGAGCGGCAGGACATCCGGGTCGGCGTGCAGAACATCCACTGGGAGGACAAGGGCGCGTTCACCGGCGAACTGAGCGCGCCAATGGCCCGCGACGCCGGGGCAACCATGGCGCTCGTGGGCCACTCCGAGCGGCGGCACGTCTTCGGCGAGACGGATGAGGAAACAGCCAGCAAGGTCGCCGCTGCCGTGCGTGCGGGGCTGACGCCCATGCTCTGCGTCGGCGAGAAGCTCGAAGAGCGCGAGCGTGGCGAGACCGAACTCGTCGTGCTGCGCCAATTGCGCGCGGGCATCGCGAAGGTCGAGCCGCACGCCATCGGCACGATGATGCTGGCCTACGAGCCGGTGTGGGCGATCGGAACGGGCAAGACGGCCACGCCGGCGGACGCATCTGCAATCCACGCAGTAATTCGTCGGGAGCTCAAGGCCATCCTCGGGGAAAAGGCCACCGGGATCCCCATTTGCTACGGTGGGAGCGTCAACCGGGGCAATGCGCAGACCCTACTCGAGGCCAGCGACGTGGACGGTTTGCTGGTCGGCGGGGCCTCCCTGGACGCCGAGGGCTGGAGCTCAATCGTAAGGACCTGAAGGGGTCGGACTAGTGGACTAGTAGACTAGCGGACTAGTCGCAGCGAGTGGTCGGACAAGCCTCGGTGGGGCGTGGCGTCTACTAGTCGACCAGTCTACTAGTCCACTAGTCCAGCTCATCCCCTTACCCCTCTTGCACTTGGGGGCCCAGACCGACGATACTTAACCGCTCGAATCGAGTCGCCGTTCCCGTCGAAACCCCATGTATACCTTCCTGCTCGCCATCCTCATCATCGTCAGCCTGGCCGTCATGGTCGCCATCCTGCTTCAGGCGGGGAAGGGCGGCGGCCTGGCCGCGTCCTTCGGTGGCGCTACTACCGCGGCGGACTCACTGATCGGCAGTCGTCAGGCAGGCAACCTGCTCACGAAGGTGTCCTGGTATGGCGGTGGGCTCTTCCTGTTCGTCTCGTTCCTCCTTGGCCTGATGTCCAACCGGACGCGCGTGCCGCGCTCCGTGCTCGACCAGCCGTTCTCCAGCGCCCCCGCCGTGCCGGCGCCGAAAGGGGGTGCCGCAACCGTCCCGGTGACTCCGATCCCCGCGGCCCCCAAGACCACCACGCCGCCACCGCCTCCCAAGCAGTGATCCTCACGTGAGCCTTCACGATGAAACCAGAGGGTTCCTCCTCCTCGAGGATGGGACCCTTTTTCTCGGCCGGTTGTCTGGCGCCGTACCGCCGACTGTCGCCGAAGTGGTGTTCACCACCAACATGACCGGGTACCAGGAGGTCTTCACCGATCCGTCCTATCGCGGACAGATCGTCGTGATGACGTCCCCGATGATCGGCAACTACGGCATCAATGCGGAGGACCCGGAGTCAGGTCGTCCGCAGGTCGCCGGAGTCGTGGTGCGCGAACTCTCCCGCGGCTATTCGAACTGGCGCGCGAGCGGTGACCTCGGGTCGTGGTTGATCGAGGCCGGCATTCCCGTGCTGCACGACGTCGATACGCGGCAGATCACGCGGCTCCTGCGCTCCGCAGGCGTGATGCGTGGCGTGATTGGGGTTGGCACCGAAGCGACCGATGAAGCGCGCGCGGCGCTCGACGCGTGCCCGAGCATGGAAGGCCTCGACCTCGCGTCGGTGGTGACGACGGACGCCGAATATTCGTGGGGCCCGAGCGACGCGCCGTATCACATCGTCGCTTACGACTACGGGATCAAGCGGAACATCCTGCGCCTCTTCGAGAACCATGGGTGCCGGATCACCGTCGTGCCGTCGACGACCTCGCCGGAGGACGTGCTCGAGCGCGCCCCGAACGGCGTCTTCTTCTCGAATGGCCCCGGCGACCCGGCGGCGGTCGACTACGCCCCGAACGCGATCCGCACGATCGCCGACAAGGGAGTGCCGGTCTTCGGGATCTGCCTGGGTCATCAGCTCATCGGGCTCAGCTATGGCGCCGAGACGATCAAGATGCCCTACGGCCATCGGGGTGGAAATCACCCGGTGAAGGAGCTGTCCACGGGTCGCGTCGTGATCACCTCCCAGAATCACGGGTTCGCCGTGAAGGGTGACGAAGACGGCATTCCGGGAGCGCCGGACCTGGAAGTAACCCACGTAAACCTCAATGACGGGACAGTCGAGGGGCTGCGCCACAAGGAGCTTCCGCTGTTTGCGGTGCAGTACCATCCGGAGGCTGCACCCGGGCCGCACGACGCGCGGCCACTGTTCAAGCAGTTCATGAATGCGGTCAGGGGCGAGGTAACGCGAAGGGGGCCAAACGCTTGACACACAATAGGTAACGGTCTATGTTCGACCGAAATACGGGCCCTGTGGCTGCCCCATTTGAGGCATCGAAATGACCAAGGCCGACCTCGTCGAGCACGTCACTCAACAGATTTCACGGACCGCGGGCCCGCTTATCTCGAAGAAGGATTGTGCGCGAGTGGTTGATGCTTTCCTCGACGCGATCAAGGAAGCGCTTCAGGAACAGCGCAACATCGAGGTTCGTGGCTTCGGCACATTCAAGATTCGCCACCGGAAGACGCGGATGGCCAGGAACCCTCGCACGGGCAGCCCGGTCGAAGTTTCCGCGAGGCCGGTGCCGGTGTTCAAGCCCAGCAAGGAGTTACGGGCGATGGTGGCGGATCTCGAGCCACTTCCCGAGGGCGAAGCGCACCCCGACGACTGACACAGCAGTACGCGCCCCGGCCCCTGGCCGGGGCGTTTTTCTTTGCACTGGCAAGGAACCGTCAACACCACGTAGAGTTGGTATCAGCATGAATGTCCGCGTCCTGCTATTCGCCTCGTACGCCGATGCGCTCGGTACCGACTCCCTTCAGGTCGACGTGCCTGCTCCCTCACGCGTCCGCGACCTGCTGGCCGCGATCCAGGAGCGAGCAAGTCACGCCGTGCCCCCCGCTCCCCTCGTGGCCGTGAACTCCGAATATGCGGACCTCGACCAGGTGCTTGGCGCGGACGACGAAGTGGCGATCATTCCTCCTGTGGCGGGCGGCTGATGCGTACCGCACTCATCCATGAACCGATCGACGCCGCGGCGCTCCTCCAGGAGGTGTCGTCGCATGGATCCGGGGCGACCACCCTCTTCCTGGGTACCGTCCGCGAGGTGAACGACGGGCGCGACGTCTCGGGCATCGACTACACGTCGTACGAAGCCATGGCCGTGCGGGAGTTGGCGAAGATCGCGACCGAGGCTGTCGAGAAGTTCGGGACGCCGCACGTGGTCGTGGAGCATCGACTCGGAGCGCTTGGCCTGGGCGACGTGAGCGTCGCGATCGCGATTTCGCACGCGCGCCGCGGACCGGCGCTCGACGCGTCACGCTACGTCATCGAGCAGCTCAAGCAGCGCGTGCCGATCTGGAAGCGTGAGCACTACACCGACGGCACGCGCGAGTGGGTCGATCCCACGCGTCACGGCGTCGCTGCTCCCTCGGGAGGCGCCGCATGACGCACGCCCCAGCGCTGCAGGACCAGTTCGGACGCAGCATCGAATACCTGCGCATCTCGGTCACCGACCGCTGCAACTTCCGCTGCCAGTATTGCATGCCGCTCGAGGGGATGCAGTGGCTGCCGAAGAAGGACATCCTCTCCTACGAGGAGATCGTCGCCGTGGTCGCGCAGCTCGCACCGTTAGGGCTGCGCCGGCTGCGCATCACGGGGGGCGAGCCGACCATCCGTCCGGACCTCCCCTCGTTGATCCGGCAGCTCCGTGCGGTGGAAGGCATCGAGGACATCGCGCTATCAACAAACGGGGTGAAGCTCCCGGAGCTGGCACCGGCCCTCGCGGAGGCAGGACTCGACCGCGTGAACATGAGCGCCGACTCGTTGCGCCCCGAGCGCATCATCGCCATCGCGCGGCGCAACCTGGGGTTCAACCCGGTGACGGCGGCCATGGCCGCGGTGCGGGCCGGGCTGTCGCCGATCAAGTTCAACGTGGTGGTGATGCGCGGCATCAACGACGACGAGGTCGAGGACTTTGCGCGCCTGACCATCGACCATCCCTTCCACGTCCGCTTCATCGAGTTGATGCCGGTCGGTGACCTGCGCGAGCTGACCTGGGAGCATGTCGTGCCGAGCGAGGAAGTGCTGGCGCGCGTGGCCACGGTGGGCCCGATCGAGGCAGTGGAGGGCCCCCGGGGGAATGGCCCGGCGAAGTACTACCGGGTCGCCGGCGGGGTGGGCACGATCGGGGTCATCACCCCGATGTCGCACACCTACTGCGGCTCCTGCAATCGCGTGCGCCTAACGGCCGACGGCCGCCTGCGGACGTGCCTGTACGGCGACCACGAGGTGAACCTGCGGGACCCGCTCCGGGCCGGGGAGCCCCTCGAGCCCCTGTTCCGCCAGGCCCTCGCCGACAAGCCGAAGGAGCACAACCTGCTCCAGATGAAAGTGGGAGGCCTCCGGGCGCTCTCGCAGGTTGGCGGATAGCGCGCCGTCGCTGGGGGCCGATTACTTTTCGGCACACCTCCCGAACTTCATCACCACAATGGTCAATAAAATCACGGTCGTTGGCGCCGGAAACGTCGGAGCCACCGCGGCCCAGCGCGTCGCCGAGAAGGAACTCGCGAAGCAGGTCATCCTCGTCGACATCGTGGAGGGCGTGCCGCAGGGCAAGGGCCTCGACCAGTGGCAGTCGGCGCCGATCGAACTCTACGACTCGCGCATCATCGGCACGAACGGCTACGACGAGACCGAGAACTCGGACATCGTGATCATCACCGCCGGCATCGCCCGCAAGCCGGGCATGTCGCGCGACGACCTGATGAACACGAACGCCGGTATCGTGAAGACGGTCTCGGAGCAGGTGGCGCGCACGTCGCCCAACTCGATCGTGATCGTGGTGTCGAACCCGCTCGACGTGATGTGCTACGTCGCGAAGAAGGCGACGGGCTTCCCGCGCGAGCGCGTGCTCGGCATGGCCGGCGTGCTCGACACGGCGCGCTATCGTGCCTTCCTCGCGGAAGCGCTCGACTGCTCCGTGCGCGACATCCAGGCGATGGTGCTGGGTGGTCACGGGGACACGATGGTCCCGCTGATCTCGTACACGTCGGTGAGTGGCATCCCGATCACGCAGCTGATGGAGCGCTCGGTGCTCGACAAGATCGTCGACCGCACGCGCAATGGCGGCGCCGAGATCGTGGCCTTCCTCAAGACCGGCTCGGCGTACTACGCGCCGTCGGCCGGCGCGGTGCAGATGACCGAGGCGATCGTGAACGACCAGAAGCGCATCCTGCCATGCGCGGCATGGCTCGAGGGCGAGTATGGCATGAACGGGCTGTTCCTCGGCGTGCCGTGCAAGCTGGGCCGCAAGGGCCTCGAGAAGATCATCGAGGTCGAGCTCACGCCGGCCGAGCGTGTGGCGTTAGGCAAGAGCGCGGACGCGGTCCGGGAACCCATGGCCAAGCTCTCGTAGGGCGGCCGACTCCTCACGTTCCGTCACATGGCAGCCACCACCCTTCCGTCGGCCGCCGCCACGGCGCGGCCGACCGGACGGTTGCGCCGGTTCTGGGATTCCACCGTCGGCAAGAAGACGATCATGGCCATCACGGGGATCGCCGGGATCGGTTTTGTCTTCGTGCACATGGCCGGCAACCTCCAGATGTTCAAGCCGGTTGGGGCCGCGCCCGCGATGCACGACTATGCGGTCGCGCTCCGCAAGTTGGGGGCGCTCCTCTGGCTCGCGCGCCTCGGGCTCCTCGCCTGCGTGATCCTGCACGTGATCGCCGCCACGCAGCTCACCCTGCGCAATCGTGCCGCTCGGCCGGTGGCATACGCTCGTCGCCAGGGCCAGTCGTCGACGCTTGGCGCGCGCACGATGCGCATCGGTGGCGTGCTGTTGCTGGCGTTCATCGCGTTCCACATCGCCGACATGACGTTCGGCGCAGGGCTCGCGGGTTTCACCCACCTCGATCCCTATAACAACCTGCGCCTCGGATTCCAGCGCTGGTGGGCGGTGACGTTCTACGTGGTCGCCACGGTGTTTCTCGGACTGCACTTGTACCACGGCGCGTGGGCCTCGTGGCGTACAATCGGTGCACGGCGGTCCAGTGATCGTCCATTCGCACGTCCGATCGCGATCGCGCTGGCCGTGATCATTGCCGTCGGGTTGGCGGCGGTGCCGATCGCCGCGGCACTCGGTGCGTTCCCGGAAGCGTCCGCACGAATCGAACTCGAGGACACGATCTCCGCGTCTGCCCCGGCGCCTGCGACGCTCGGCGGAGGCGGACGATGACGCTCGACGCGCGCATCCCAGCGGGCCCGATCGGGCAGAAGTGGGATCGGCACAAGTTCGAGATGAAGCTCGTGAACCCCGCGAACAAGCGGAAATACCATGTCATCGTGGTGGGATCTGGACTCGCGGGCGCATCCGCGGCGGCGACGATGTCGGAGCTCGGCTACAACGTCTCCTGCTTCTGCTTCCAGGACTCGCCACGGCGCGCGCACTCGATCGCGGCGCAGGGGGGCATCAACGC
>JACMLI010000265.1 GCA_014379705.1 Gemmatimonadaceae bacterium | reverse complement strand
GCGCACGCGTTGCGCCACGCCTCCTCATCGGACTGCCCCGCGCGACGCAGCCGTGTCGTCAGGCGCACGCGCGCCTCGGACGCGTCGTCGTACGGGTGGCGCGCCAGCGTCTCGGCCTGCGCCACCATCTCCCGTTCGGCCCACAGGGGCGAGAGGTCGCGCAGCAACTCCAGCTGGCGTGCGAACATCAGGCGGCGATTGTCCTGCCCCGCGCGGCGATGCCGCAATTCCCACGCGAGGGCCATCGAGAACGTGATGCTGTTGAGGACGCGCTCCAGCAGTCCGCCGAGGTCCTGGAAGGTCGCGCGCTCGAGTTCCTGTCCGCGTTCGACCACGACCCAGTGCATGCCGGCCTCGTTCACCTCGATGTGCGGATACGCGGAGTCCCGCGTTCGACCAAAGGTTGGCAGCAGGTCGGCATCCGCACGGATGTGCGCCGCCATGGCGCGCACCTCGCGTTCGATGGCGGCGAGGGTCGTCATCCCGGTCCGGCGAGGCGAGTCATCCCGGTCTGGTGAGGCGAGTCATCCCGGTCCGGCGAGGCGAGTCATCGGTCTGGCGAGGCGAGTCATCCCGGTCTGGCGAGGCGAGTCATCCCGGTCCGGCGAGCGAAGCGAGCCGAGAACCGGGACCCAGGGTCCTGGCGACGAGCGCTCCGGTAACGACGATGGGTCGAAGTGTCATGCCGCGTCGGCGCGCATCGCGTCCACCGGGTCGATGCGTGCGGCACGACGGGCGGGAAGCCAACTGGCGATGGCAGCCACCATCACGAGGATCACCGTCACGGCGAACATCGTGATCGGATCGATCGGCGCCACGCCGTAGAGGAAGGCGCGCAACGTTCGCGCGAGCAGCATGAACACGAGCAGCCCCGCGCCCGCGCCAGCGATCGCGAGCACCAGGCCTTGCCGTGCCACGCCGCGCCCGACGGCACTCGGCTGTGCACCGAGCGCGATGCGCACGCCGATCTCCCGCGTCCGCAACGTGACGATGTAGGCGACCACGCCATAGAGCCCAACGGCGCCAAGCAGCAGCGCCGCCCCCGCAGCGACGGCGAGCACCAGCAGCGTGAAGGTCAGCCGGGCGTAGGACTGGGCCACGATCTCATCGAGCGCCCGCAGGTTGAAGACGGGCAGCGAACGGTCGATCGACTCCACCGTGCGGCGAACTGCCGGCGCGAGCGCGAGCGCGTCGCCCGAGGCACGCACCACGAAGCTCACCGCGCCGATGCCCTGGATGTCGGAGTCCGCGCCCTCGTTGGACGATACGGTCATCGGGAAGTACACCTGCGCACTCGGCGTCGCGGCCAGCGACGTATCGCGGACGGTTTCCACCACGCCGATCACGGTGTACGCGGCTCCGTTGAGGGGCTTCACCTGCTGGCCGAGGGCGGCCGTGCCGGTCGAGTCACCCCAGAAGTCCGCGGCCACCTTCCGACTGATGACGGCCTCGAAAGGCGTCTGGGCATCCATGCCGGTGAACGTCCGGCCGGCGACAAGCGGCACACCCATGGCGCGGAAGTAGGAGTCGTTCACGCGGATGAGCGTCGCGAGCGGCGGAAGCCGGTCAGGACCAGCCGGCTTGTCGGCCCGCTCCACCGGATTCAGGTTCGAACCATCGATCAGGAGCGGCAGCTTGGACGTGGCCCCAACGGCCCGCACGCCAGGCAGCGCAGCCAGTCGCGCCATCAGGTCGCCATGAAAGCGAGCGCGGGCTGCACTGTTTTTGTAGGTGGTGCTGGGGAGCTCGACGCGGAAACTCAGGAGGTTCGACGCGTCGAAGCCCGGACGCACCTGTTGCAGCTGCATCACGCTTCGGGCGAGGAGTCCGGAACCGGCGAGCAACACCATCGCCAGCGCGACCTGCGCCGCCACGAGGATGCCGCGCGTCTGCTGGCGCGCCTTCCCCGCGGTCCCTGAGCGCCCACCCTCGCGGAGCATGGCGCCAAGGTTCACCCGGCCCTGACGCCACGCGGGAACCAGCGTCGCTGCGAGCGACGCCGCGATGGCCGCGATGAACCCGAACGCGAGGGACGCCCCATCGACAGACACTTCGGCGAGCCGCGGAAGTTCGCTCGGCCCGTACCGGACGAGCAGGGACACGCCCGCCACCGCGAGCCCCAGGCCGATCGCGCCGCCGATGATCCCGAGCACGAGGCTCTCGGCGAGAAAGTGCGCAATCACTTTGCCGTGGCCGGCCCCGAGTGCGGCGCGCACGGTGAGTTCCTTCTGCCGGCCCTCGGCGCGCACGAGCAGGAGATTCGCGACGTTGGCACAGGCGACGAGCAACACGAGACCTGCCGTCGCCGCTACAACCCAGAGGACCTGGGCGAACGGGCCGATGACGTCGTTCCGCAGTGGCCGCACGCTTGGCGTCAGTTTCGCGTTCTTGACCACGCCTTCCATGGAGACACCCGGTGCCAGGAACGGGTACAGCTCCGAAACGCGCGTGAGGCCTCGCTCGACATCGGCCTGCGCGGTCGCCACGCTCACCCCCGCGCGCAATCGGCCGATGCCGCCCCAGTTGAATCCCCCGCCCATTCTCTCCGCGGGATCCATCACCAAAGGCGCCCAGGCTTGGGTACCAGCATCGGGGAACCGGAAACCCGCCGGCATGATGCCCACCACCTCGACATCATGCCCATCCATCTGAACGGTGCGACCGACGAGCGATGGATCGGCACCGAAGCGGCGTCGCCAGAAGTCTTCGGAGAGGATCACCACCCGTGCGCCGTTCGGGCGTCCCTCGTCCTCGCTGAAGGCTCGACCACGTAGCGGGGCGGCGCGCAGCAACG
>JACMLI010000030.1 GCA_014379705.1 Gemmatimonadaceae bacterium | reverse complement strand
CCAGATGATCGCCTACGCCCGCAGCAACGGCGGCGTTCCACCATGGAGCAAGTAAACACGAGGCAACGGGCGCCAGAGCGTGCCGGCGCCCCACGATCCTTCGCGCGAAGTGCCAGCCGGAATGGTTGACGTTCCGCAAATCTTCCTGGCCCCCGACTACTCTGTCTCCCGCCTGATCAAGGGCGGGTGGCAGCTGGCCGGGGGCCACGGCGTTGTGCCCCAGGCCGCGGCGCACCACCACATGGCAGCGTTCGTCGATGCCGGGATCACGACGTTCGACTGCGCCGACATCTATACTGGTGTCGAGTCGCTCATCGGTGAGTTCCTCCGGACGCGCCCCCGGGGCGCCGTGCAGGTCCACACCAAGTGCGTTCCCGACCTCGGTCGCCTCGCGACGCTCACCGCCCACGACATCGCAACTACGGTCGATCGATCGCGCACCCGACTCGGTGTGGATGCGCTCGACCTCGTGCAGTTCCACTGGTGGGACCTGGCGCGTGGCGATTTTGTGGCCGCTGCGCGCACGTTAGGCGACCTGCAGGCGGCCGGCGCCCTGCGACACATCGGGCTCACGAACTTCGCGGTCGCGCCCCTCGAGCGGATCCTCGACGCCGGCGTCCCGGTCGTCTCGCACCAGGTGCAGTACTCCCTCCTCGACCGCCGCCCCGCGAGTGCAATGGCCGACCTCTGCGTGAAGCGCGGCATCGGCCTGCTCTGCTACGGCGCGCTGGCGGGAGGATTCATGCACGAACGCTGGCTCGGAGCCGCCGAACCGGCGGAGCCGCTGGAGAACCGCTCGCTGGTGAAGTACAAGCTCATCATCGACGAGTGCGGCGGCTGGGCGCGCTTCCAGTCGCTCCTCTCCCTCCTCTCCGGGATCGCCGCCGAGCACGGAGTGCGACTCGGAGCCATCGCCATACGCTGGGTCCTCGACCAACCCGGCGTCGCCGCCGTCATCGTTGGTGCCCGCAACACCGCGCACCTTCCCGACACCCTCGCAGCACTCACGGTCGAACTCTCCGCATATCAGCGCGACCGCCTGAGCGACTTCCTCTTGGAGTCGCCAGCTCCACGGGGCGACGTGTATGAACTGGAGCGCGACCGCGAGGGCCGGCATGGTCGGATCATGAGGTACGACCTGGGCAGGTAGGCAGTTGCCGCTGTCAGGAACCGAGCGAGAGCCTTGCCCGCTCCGAGTCCCACAAATAGCATCCACCACATGCTCCACACAGTTGAGACCTGGCGACCCGAGACCGCGGGAGATAGTTGGCGCTGCTGGCGCCGCTAACTCGTCCCGAACTCGCGTGCGCCTGACGGGCGCCTCGCCCCTCTCAACCCGGGGTCCTCGGACTCCTTCCCACCGGAGCTCAATTCCATGCACGACGCGGAGTTCGCGCGCCTTGCCGCCGATGGATACAACCGCATCCCGCTCGTCCTCGAGACCTTTGCCGATCTCGAGACCCCGCTCACCATCTACCTGAAGCTGGCGGCGGGACCCTACTCGTATCTCCTCGAATCCGTGCAGGGAGGTGAGCGCTTCGCTCGTTTCTCCTTTATCGGATTGCCAGCGGCGAGTCGCCTGGTGGTGCGTGGGCGGGACGTTCAGGTGTTACACGGAGAGAGCGTGACCGAGCGGCACGTCGCCGCCGATCCCCTTGAGTTCGTTCGGGACTATCTCGCGCGCTTCAAGGTCGCCCCGGTGCCGCACCTTCCCCGCTTCTGCGGCGGCCTCGTTGGCTACTTCGGGTACGAGGCCGTGAAGTGGGTGGAAAAGAAGATCGATTCGCTTCCGGCCAAGCCTGACACGATCGGCGCACCAGACGCGGTGCTCCTCCTCTCCGAGGAAGTCGCGATCGTCGACAATCTCTCGGGGAAGCTCTACCTCATCGTCTTCGTCGATCCCCGGAACCCGATGGCCCTGCGCCACGGACGCGAGCGTCTCGAGCATCTCCACGACGCGTTGCGCCGACCGTTGCATGCACCGCAGCACGGTCCGGTCCCCGGCGCCACGGCGACATCGAACACCGGAGAGGATGCCTACCTGCGCGCTGTCGACGTGGCGAGGAAGTACATCGTCGATGGTGACGTGATGCAGGTCCAGGTCTCACAGCGACTCTCCCGCCCCTTCGCCGCCGAGCCCCTCGCGCTGTACCGCTGCCTGCGCACGCTCAATCCTTCACCGTACATGATGTATTTCGACCTCCGGGACATGCACATCGTGAGTGCCTCCCCTGAGATCCTGGTCCGCAAGGAAGGGCGGCGTGTCACGGTTCGACCGATCGCCGGCACGAGACGACGCGGCGCAACGCCCGACGAGGACACGGCGCTCGCAGCTGAACTCCTCGCCGACCCCAAGGAACGCGCGGAGCACGTGATGCTCATCGACCTTGGTCGCAACGACGTGGGCCGCATCGCCGAGCCAGGCTCGGTCAAGGTCACTGACCAGATGGTGATCGAGCGCTACTCCCACGTCATGCACATCGTGTCCAATGTCGATGGCCTCCTGCCCGAGGGGACCGATGCGGTCGACGTGATCCGGGCGACGTTCCCCGCGGGCACGGTGACGGGCGCGCCAAAGGTGCGGGCGATGCAGATCATCGATGAACTGGAGCCGGTCTCGCGCGGCGTGTACGCCGGCGCGGCGGGATACCTGGGCTTCCATGGAGACATGGACATGGCCATCGCGATCCGCACGGCCGTGGTGAAGGATGGCACGCTCCACGTGCAGGCGGCCGCCGGTATCGTCGCCGACAGCGTACCGCGTGCTGAGTGGGAAGAGACGAACATCAAGGCGCGGGCCCTCCTTCGTGCCGCCGACATGGCGTGTGCGGGTGTCGACAAGCCCGTGGAGGGCTGACCGATGATCCTGATGATCGACAACTACGATTCGTTCACCTGGAATATCGTGCAGTACCTGGGGGAACTCGGCGCGCGTGTGCAGGTAGTGCGCAACGACGAGGCGAGCGTGGACGACCTCATCGCGCTGCGCCCGGAGCGAGTGGTCGTATCGCCGGGACCGTGCTCGCCGAATGAAGCCGGCGTGTCGCTCGAGGCGATTGCGCGCTTTGCCGGACGCGTGCCGGTGCTTGGCGTGTGCCTCGGGCACCAGGCGATCGGCCAGGCGTACGGTGGCCGCGTGGTCCACGCGAAGACGTTGATGCACGGCAAGGTCTCCCCCATCACGCACACCGCCACTGGCGTCTTCGAGGACCTGCCGAGTCCCTTCATTGCCACGCGATACCATTCGCTCGCAGTGGAGCGCGCCTCACTGCCGGAGTGCCTCGAGGTCACCGCATGGACTGACGATGGCGAGATCATGGGATTGCGGCACCGCACGCTCGCCGTCGAGGGGGTGCAATTTCACCCCGAATCGATCCTCACGGAGCACGGACACGCGATGCTGCGCAACTTCCTCACCACACCCGTCCGCGCCGCGGCCTCAGGGCGGTAACGCGATCGTCAGCGTCAGGGTGAGGTCGACCGGGGCAATGCCGGTGGCGTGCGCGTGGATCGTGATGAGATAGCTCCCGGGCGCAGCATCAGCGGCCACGGCGAGCGTGAGCAGTACCGAGTTGGCTGTCGTGGGATTCCCTGCGAAGGAGACCACCACGCCGACGGGCGCGCCTGTTGCCGAAAGTTGGACCTCTCCCGGAAGGTTCGTGCGCATGAGGGTCAGGGTGACGCGGGTCGAGTCGCCGGCCACGACCGTCAGCGTCTCCGGCTGCGCTTCGAGCATCAGGGCCGGCGTCTCCTCCACGACGAGGGTCAGGTTCGCACTCGCCGTGGCCACGCCCGCGCCCGCGGCAATCACGGCAAGGGCATACGTGCCCACGGGCGTCTCCGGCCCGGCGAAGAAGGTGGCAGTGGCGGTGGTACCCCGCGTGACGGTGGGATTGAGCGTCATACCGACCCCTTCGGGAAGTCCGGCGACCGACAGGGTGATCTCCTCGTCGTAGTTCCGCCGATCGAGCGTCAGGATCGTGGAATCCGGCGCGCCATGCCGCAGCGTGACCACCTCGGGAGTCACTCGCACGTCGAACCCGGCAATCAGGGGCGCCAGAACAGTGAGCTGGACGAAGGTGGTCGCGCGCGACACGCCAGCGGCGAATCCATTGATCGGGAACAGGTAGACACCCGGGAGCACGTCGGACGTCGTCGTGAACAACGCGGTCGCCAGGCTGCCAATGGCCGGCGAGTCCGGGAAGGTCGTCGTCACCCCGGGTGGCGCTCCTTCGCTCTCGAAGAACACGGGCCCCGTAAAGCCCGTCCGTGCAATGTCGAGGGTGATACTCTCACTTCCTCCCGCAATGACCGACAACGATTCCGGGAGGGCCTTGAGTACAATCGTTGGCACCGGAGTGATGGTCACGGACAGTGGGAGTGCCTGTGCGTTCACCCCCTCGGCCGATGCCGTGACGATCGCCGTGTACGTGCCCGGTGCGGCGGTCAGGGCAGCATCCAGGAGCAGCGTGCTGGCCACGGTGCCGTCTGGAAGCATGGGAGCGGTAAAGCTCCCGACCAAGCCGAGCGGCAGGTCACTGATCGTGAGCCGGACCACCCGACTGAGGTTGGCGCGCGTCAGTACGACTTGAAGCAGGGCCTGCTCTCCGGCACGCACCGTGACCGATGCCGCGGAGAGGCTCAGTGTCAGGCTTGGCGTTGTGTTTGGCGGTGTGGGCTCCGGCTCGGCGCCCCTGCACGCGGCGAGCGCACTCGAGAGGAGCACCGTCCGGATGAAGGGCGATGCGCGCTTGGTGATCGCCCGCCACACAGCGTCAGTTCCCCAGGAGCGCGTCGGCGATGGTGGCAATCTCATCCGCTTCGCGCCACGCCTCAGCGAGCTCCGCCAGCTCACCTTCCATGGCGCGGCGCTCGCTCTCCTCGTGGGCGGCAATCTCGAGTGCAACACGATCCACCAACGGTACATCAAGCAGGGTCGTTGCGGGGTCGCTGCCAATACCCCCGCGTCCCCAGAACGTGCGTCCTGTGAGGCGCCACGCCAGGCGTTCTGTTTGGCTGGTAGCCAGCTCGAGCGTTTCGACGTTGGCGACGCGTGATTCTTCTGCGTTCTCGCGTCCCCATGACGAGCGCAATGCGATGGTGAGCACGCGATTGAAGTAGCTGTCGGGGCGCGCTGATTCGTCGACCTTGCCAACGGCGGCGGCGAGCAGGTCGTGCGAGAAACCACCCCCGCGTTCGGTGCCGTTGATGATCGCCAGCATGCGCGCCACAGTGCGCACACCCGTCTCGCCTTCCAGGATCAGGACACCCTGGTCGTGGGGAACGGAGATGGACCACGGTCGCCCCGGTTCCGGGCGAACGAGGCTCGCCTTCACAAGATGCCGCCGCCGCACGACCGCGACGGGCAGGTCGGCTGACGCCGAAAGCCCGGTCGGGAGGTGCACGACATCCGCGACGCGATTCCCGTAGACGCCGAGTACGAGGTCGGCGAGGGCCATGCGTGCAAAGGCTCGATCGCCATGCGGGGCCGCGAGCAGGCGCCGCAGCCCGCTGACCATCAGTGCCGCCGCGCCACCTAACGCGCGCGACGTCATGGGGCGGCGGTGCTTCAGCATGCGCCCATAGCGCCATGCGGCGACCTCGGGACGCAGCGCGGGCCCGATGCGGATCAGGTCGAGGTCACCCTTGAGCCACGCGAGGCCCACGTTCCCGGATGAATAGCGCAGGCTGGTGGCGCGAAACCGTCGTTCGCACTCATCGACCGTTTCCCAGCGCTCCTCCACCGGCGCGAGGTTCCATCGCGCGCACGTGGGACACACGGCCCACAGGCACGCCTTCGCCGGATCGAAGGCCACGCGCCTCGAGACCTGGAAGGTCTCGAGCACCTCGTTCGTGCCGAGCTGTCCGTAGCAGAACGTGCAGGTGGTGTACATCGCCTTGGCCGAAAATGCCGGGGAATGCTGCCCGTTTCAGGCTACGTGCTCGCAGGGGTGCCCACCAGTCCCGGGGGATGAGACGAGGCGGAATATGCCCGGCCGACGAACGTCGCCGCACCCGGGCGCGGCCATCGGGGGGGCCGTGCCCGGCGGCATCGGCGATCGTGTCGATGCCGATGTCCCGGCCTCGCGTCCCATGTCACCCTGACGCGCCATGGTGAACGCCAGCTGAATTGGAATTCACGAATACGCCCCACGGTGCGTCCTGCATCCCGACTTTGGGTTCGGTGTCGATGGTCGCGACATGCGGAGAGACATGCGCACCATTGCCACATTCACCTGATGGCAGTACGGTTAGGCGCCGCTCGACCCTCTCCCCTCCCATCCCCTTCTCGCATGGCCGGAACCAGGAGCCGCAGGAAGAAGGACGCCTCGACGACGAGCCGCCGCGCACGACCCGCAACGGGGGCCCGTCGAGTGCCCGCGCGCAGTGCCGCCCAGGGCTTTCCTAAAGGAAGCAAGCATCCCTCGGCACAGCTCACCATTGCGCAGGTGAAGGCGCTGCGCGCAGGGAAGCACGACCACCAGCCGTACGCGGTGCTCGCCGCGAAGTGGGGCGTGAGCCCCGCCGCGATCTCGCTCGCGCGCACCGGCAAGACCTGGTCGTGGGTGCCGGGCGCCCGCAAGCCGATCAAGCCTACCGATCCAAAGCGGCACCGCGCCGCCGCGAAGCCCGCGAAGAAGGCCGCCCGCGGCAGCCGGGCACGGTCGCGTCCGGGCAAGTAGCTTTCGCCGCAGGAGGAACCTGCGGCATGCCTCGATACCTCATCCCGTTCTGCGCCCTGGCGCTCGGGGGGTCGCTCACCACGACCCCCGCACTGGCCCAGTCCCCAGGCGCGCGTCCCGCCGGCACCCTCTTCATGGTCGGCGGCGGCCCCCAACCCGACTCCCTCGTCCGCGAGTTCATCCAGCTCGCAGGGGGGGCCGGCCGAGCCCGCATCGTCGTCTTCGCCATGGCCAGCCAAGCAGGGCTCACGGGGGGGCAGGAGAAAGCCGAACAGCTCAACGGCTTCGGCGCGAGGGCGCGCAACGTCTACGTGACGCACGACCAGGCCGACACGGATTCCGTCGCTGCCCTCCTCGCCGACGCCACCGGCATCTGGTTCGGCGGTGGAGACCAGACGCGACTCGCCGACGCACTCCTCGGCACGAAGACCGCCGCCGCGATCCATGCGCGCTATCGCACCGGAGCGGTCATTGGTGGCACCTCGGCTGGCGCAGCGATCATGTCCACGCCGATGATCACCGGCGACGAACGACGACGAGGCGGCGATCGCTATCCCGCTGACTCGGACGCCGTGTTCATCACGATCGATCGGGACAACGTCGCCACGGCGAGGGGGCTTGGACTGGTCACCACCGCCATCGTCGACCAGCATTTCATCCGGCGCAAGCGCGAGAATCGCCTGCTCAGCCTGGTGCTCGAGGGTCCGGTCCGTCTGGGCGTTGGCATCGATGAGTCCACGGCGCTCATTGTGGAGCCCAACGGCCGGTGGCGCACGACCGGCGCCAGCAGCGTCGTCATCTTCGACGCGCGACAGGCCCGACTGGCATCCGATGGACACCCACTGGGCGGATCCGGCATCCTGACGCACATTCTGCCTCCCGGCTCACGCTTCGACCCGGCCACCGGCCGGGTAACGCTGCCGCCGCCCGTGGCCGGAGGGCGCGCGCAGCCCTGACGCAGGGCGCCCCCATGCACGTCGACCACCAGCGCTTCTTCGATGGGTACCGGGCCACCTACGGCCGCATGAGCCAGGCGACCGTGGCCGGCATCGAATTGTTAGGTGGGCACATGCGGCAGGACCCCGACCTCACCGACATCCGGTGGGCCGCCTACATGCTCGCCACGGTGAAGCACGAGTGCGCCAACAAGTGGCTCCCCATCACCGAGTTCGGCCCGCGCGACTACTTCGCGAAGTACGACCCCGGCACGAAGCTCGGGAAGCCGCTCGGCAACACCGAGCCCGGTGATGGCTTTCGCTACCGCGGACGCGGGTACGTACAGATCACCGGCCGCGCGAATTATCGTCGCCTCTCGACCGCGCTTGGCCTCGGCCCGCTGCTCGAGGACGATCCCGACCAGGCCCTCCGTCCCGAGGTCGCGTACGGCATCATGTCCGTGGGCATGCGCAAGGGCATGTTCACCGGCAAGAAGCTCGGTGACTACATCAACACGGCAGGCTGCGACTATCGCAACGCCCGGCGCATCATCAACGGCACCGACCAGTGGGAGCGCATCCAGGGATTCGCCACCTCCCTGGAACAGGTCCTTCGAACCGCGGTGAGTGCGTAGTCCCACCGGTCCTCGGCTGAGCCGGGCTTCACGCGAGTGATGGACCGACGAGCCGGGCGCCCATGCCAGCGCCCGGACGCCCGCCTTCCCCTCGTCACACGCGCCTACCGTCCGAAGGGCACGCGGATAGTTTGTAGGCCATGCGTCGCCGTTTCCTCGCCGTCCTCTGCCTTGCCACACTGTCGTGCCAGCAGGAGCCGACGGTTCCGAAGATCGAGCTGGATCCCGTGTCGATCACGCTGTCGGTGTCGACCCAGACCCTGCGCGCCGGTGAGGCGGACACGATTCGCGTCGTCGTAACCAACAATTTCGACTCGCCCGTCCGGTTGACCTTCCCGACGCCGTGCCAGGTCTTCATCACGATTCGCTCGCAGGCCGGGGACATCGTTACGCCGCGCGATGGTCGCCCGGGTTGCCTCGCAGTGAGCTCGCAGCTCACGCTCGCGCTCGGCGGCTCGCAGACCTTTACGACCATCTGGACCGGCGGGTACGATTTCAGGCCCCCCGATACCTCGGCCAAGGTTCCGCCCGGGTCATACTTCGTCTCGGCGGCCCTCATTGCGAACGGCTACAGCACGCTCGCTCCGGCGTTCAAGGTCGACGTGCAATAAGCGCGCGACGAGGGCGCTGCGGTCGCGCGCCCCTCGCTCCGCGTCTCCCTTTCTCCACAGGCCCACGCCATGTCGACGCCACGTCTGCTCCTCACGGCCTGCCTCATTGCGGCGGCGAGCCCGTTGTCGGCGCAGGATCCGCACATGGCCAAGGCCCTGCGCGTGCTGCGCACCACGCCGCTGATCGATGGCCACAACGACCTGCCGTGGGTGATCCGCAACTTCAAGGCGTCGCCCCTCGACGTCGAAGCCTACGACCTGACGAAGCGCACGACCGGCCACACCGACATCGCCCGCCTCCGTGCCGGCCTGGTGGGCGGACAGTTCTGGTCGGTGTACATCCCGGGTGACGTGCGAGATTCCGGCTACGCGAAGATTCAGCTGGAACAGATCGACATCGCGCAGCGCGTCTTCCGGAAGTACCCGACGGTCTTCCAGCCGGTGCTTACTGCCAGTGGCATCCGGCAGGCCTTTGCCAACCACAAGATCGGATCCCTGATGGGCATGGAGGGGGGGCATGCCATCGAGAACTCCCTCGGCGCGCTCCGCGCGTACTACGGCATGGGCGTCAGATACATGACCCTCACCCACAACGTCACCCTGGACTGGGCCGACGCCGCCAACGGCGAGCAGCTGCGGGGCGGACTCACGAAGTTCGGTGAGGAAGTGGTGCATGAGATGAACCGGCTCGGCATGCTCGTGGACCTGTCGCACACATCGCCTTCGACGATGAGTGACGCGCTCACCACGAGCGCGGCCCCCGTGATCTGGTCGCATGCCTGTGCGCGGGCCGTGACCGACGTGCCGCGCAACGTCCCCGACTCGATCCTCCGTCGCGTGCCGAAGAACGGCGGCGTGGTCATGATCACGTTCGTGCCCGGCTTCCTCTCGCAGAAGGTGGCGGACTACGGCGTCCTCCGCCGCGCGAAGCAGATCCAGCTGCAGAGCCAGTTCGGCGCCGACTCCGCCGCGGCGCGGGCCGAAATGGCCACGTGGGATCGCGAGCATCCCCCCGTGAAGGCAACCCTCCAGGATGTCGCGGACCACATCGACCACGTGCGCAAGGTCGCGGGCGTGAACCACGTGGGCATCGGGTCAGACTTCGATGGCGTGGACGACCTGCCGGTCGGCCTCGAGGACGTGTCAAAGTATCCATCGCTCTTCGCTGAACTCTCGCGGCGCGGATGGAGCGAAACCGACCTGCGGAAGCTCGCCGGGGAAAACGTCCTTCGCGCGCTCACGCAGGCCGAGCGCATGGCGGCGAAGCTGCAGAAGGAGCGTCGCCCATCGACAAAGACCATTCAGCAGCTGGATGGCCGCCCACGCATGTAGCGGGCTGGCGGTCTGCCATCTGTGACGTAGCGTTGGGGATGAGGCTTGAATCGGTGAGGGTTCCCCTAATGCGATCGATCTCGCGGTGGCGGCGCGTGGTAGGCGGCGCAGGCGTTGCCCTCATGCTCGCGGTTCCAAACGCGGTAGCGCAGGGTCCGTCGCTCGGTCGGATCACTTTTCCCACGTCCGGGCGCACGGAAGCACAGCCGCTCTTCATCCGCGGCGTGCTCTACCTGCACAGCTTCGAATACGACTCCGCGGCACGCGCCTTCCGCGAGGCGCAACGTCTCGATCCCACGCATGCAATGGCGTATTGGGGCGAGGCGATGACGTACACCCATCCGGTGTGGCACGAGCAGGACGCGACGGCTGCCCGCGAGTCCCTCAAGCGCCTGGCGCCCAGTGCCCAGGCCCGGCGGGCAATGGCGCCCACGGCGCGCGAGAAGCGGTGGCTCGACGCGATCGAGGTCCTGTATGGCGAGGGGAGCAAGGAACGGCGCGATACCCTGTATGCGCGAGAGATGGAGCGCTTTGCGCGCGACTTCCCCGGGGACCATGAGGTGTCGGCCTTCCACGCCCTGTCCCTGCTGGGTCTGCCCACCCGTGGACGCGACCTGCCGACCTACATGCGCGCTGCCACGATCGCCGAGGAGGTGTATCGCGAGAACCCCGAGCACCCCGGGGCGCTGCACTACCTGATCCACGCTTACGATGACCCGGTCCACGCCCCACTGGGATTGCGCGCGGCCCGGGCATATGGCGCCGTTGCGCCGGCGGCCGCGCATGCCCAGCACATGACGTCGCACATCTTCGTGGCGATGGGCCTGTGGAACGACGTGGAGCGCGCGAACCTGGCGGCCTGGGGGGCATCCAACCAGCGAAACGGACACTACACGCACTGGCTCTCCTACGGATACCTGCAGAAGGGACGCGTAAAGGAGTCGCGCTCGTTCGTGGACGCGATCATCAAGGACGCCGCGGCCGACCCGACGCCGTACAAGCTGGCGTACATGAACATCATGCTCGCCGGCTTCCTCGTGGACGCCGACGGCGCCACGGCGAGCCTTGTGGCCCACGCGGCCGACAGTGCCAGGCGGGTGGGCGGCCGCGGTGAGTTCCGCCGCGAGGCCAGTGCCCT
>JACMLI010000264.1 GCA_014379705.1 Gemmatimonadaceae bacterium | reverse complement strand
GCCGCTCCTGAGGCAGCAGCGCCGGCCGCTGCGCCGCGCGCGACCGTCGCGCCGTCGATGTACGCGCCTGGCGGCTTCGGCTTCGAGCCGCCGCACGTCACCGCATGGCCTGGTGACGTCGTGGAGCCGATGTCTCGCATCCGCAAGCTCACCGCCGGCCACATGGTCTACTCCAAGCAGACCTCGGCGCACGTCACGTCGTTCTTCGAAGTGGACCTCACGAAGGTCGCGCGCATCCGCGCGAAGCTGCGCCCTGATTTCGAGAAGCAATACGGGGAGAAGCTCACCTTCCTGCCGTTCATCACCCAGGCCGTGGTGCAGGGACTGCAGAAGTTCCCCGTGGTGAACGCGGCGGTGAGCGGAACCGACATCGTGTTCCGGAAGCAATACAACATCGGGATTGCCGTGGCGCTCGACTGGGGGCTCATCGTGCCCGTGGTGAAGCGCGCCGACATGCTCAACCTTGCGGGGCTCACGAAGGGCATCAACGACCTCGCGACGCGCGCCAGGGCCAAGAAGCTCAAGCCGGAGGACGTGCAAGACGCGACGTTCACGATCACGAACCCGGGGGTCTTCGGGTCGGTGATGGGGACGCCGGTGATCCCGCAGCCCACCGTTGCAATCCTCGGGTTGGGCGCGATCGAGAAGCGCCCGAAGGTCATGACGGGGCCCGACGGCGAGGACACGATCGCGATCCGCACCTGCTGCTACCTCTCGCTGTCCTTCGACCATCGCATCGTGGACGGCTCCGATGCCGACCAGTTCATGGCGTTCGTGAAGAAGACGCTGGAGACGATTCCCGACGGCGGCTTCTGAGATGCCCCGCGCGCTCGCGACGCACGGCCTGCACTTTTCCGCCACGGAGCGGGAGGGCGTGCTCGCGAGCCTGCGGGCACGGAAGGCCGCGTTGCGCACGCATGCCTGCAACTATTGGGTGTTCGAGGACCGGGCCCTGCCCGGCGTACTGATCGAGTTCTACGAAGCCAGCGACGTCGAAACGCTCGAGCGCGCCCGTGCGGCGACCGGCGTGGACCCGCATGGCCATCCCATCCTTTCCGAAGTGGAGCTCTGACGATGCCCACCCGTTCCATCACCATCGGCGGCACGCCCTGGAGGGTCTTTCCCTCCGGGTACGTGACGCAATACGAGCACGACGAGTTCGGCCTGATGTTCGTGAGTGGCGTCGGCGACGCACGCACGATCCGTGTGACGCGGTATTCCCCTGTGGGGGCACGATCGCGGGAGATGTCGCTCGCCGAACTCTCCGACGCGGACCTCACGCGCCTGTTCGCCGAGTCGCAACCCAGCGATACGTCGCCCGAAGCCGGTTACGCCAGGTGACGGACGGGCGGGCACCAGAGCCGGTGCCGCCCGAGCTGTGCATCGACCTGCACCTCCACTCCACCGCGTCGGACGGTTCGCGTCCGCCGGAGGAAGTGGTGGCCACGGCGCTCGTCGCAGGGCTGCACACGATGGCGCTGACCGACCACGACACCGTGGCCGGCATCGCCGCGGCGCGTGAGGCAGCGCTGGGCACGTCGCTCAACGTCGTCGCCGGCGTCGAGCTCTCCGCCTACCAGGGCGACGACGAGACGCACCTCCTGGGACTCCACCTCGAGGACATTGCGGGCATGGACTCGGGGCTTCACCTGTTCCGCGAGGCTCGTTATGCACGCGGTGAGGGCATGGTCGCGCGGCTCAATGCGATCGGCGTGAAGATCTCGTTCGCCGATGTGCTGGAGCAATCGCGCGGCGGGGCGATCGGCCGACCTCACGTCGCGAAGGCGCTGGTAGAAAACGGGTGGGCGCGTGACTTACGCGACGCGTTCGATCGGTACCTCGGACTCGGGCGTCCGGCGTTCCTCGAGAAGCGCCGGCTGTCGATCCGTGACGCCATCGGCATGGTGCACGAATGCGGCGGGCTCGCGTTCCTGGCGCATCCGGGGGCGCACACCAACAAGGCGCGCCTGGCCGCGTTACAAGTGCAGGGGCTCGACGGCGCCGAGGTGCTGCACCCGAGTCACAGTGCCGAGGACCGCCGGCGCCTGCTCGAAG
Organism: Gemmatimonadaceae bacterium; assembly: GCA_014379705.1. Taxonomy (GTDB): domain Bacteria; phylum Gemmatimonadota; class Gemmatimonadetes; order Gemmatimonadales; family Gemmatimonadaceae; genus RBC101. The sequence goes on along the minus strand of JACMLI010000264.1, from coordinate 336 downwards.
GCGTCGAGTCGTTAGGCATGCTGCCCTCGGGCGGGTCCGACTCGCACGGGGCGAGCGAGGGGCCCCGCGTGATCGGGTCGATGCACGTGCCACTGGCCTGGTTGGCTCGTCACCACGAACGGCTGGACGCGCGCCGCAAGAGCGCGACGGTCGTGTAGGGATGGACGCACCCGTCGCGATCGTCACCGGGGGAGGGAAGCGCGTCGGCGAGGCCATCGCGCGCGCCCTCGGGGTCCGCGGCATGCGCGTCGCCGTGCACTACAACACCTCGCGCGAGGAAGCGGAACGGGTCGCCGCGGAAATCGGGAACGGGTCCATGGCCTTCGGTGCGGACCT
>JACMLI010000263.1 GCA_014379705.1 Gemmatimonadaceae bacterium | reverse complement strand
GAGAACACCCCGTCGTTCTCGCACCAGCCTCGCACCACGGCGGTCGACTACCTCCGCACGGTGGCGATCTCGCGCATCGTACTCGACAACGTCCCCAACCTGCAATCGAGCTGGGTGACGATGGGCATGAAGATCGGCCAGCTCGCGCTGCGCTTCGGGTGCAACGACTTCGGTTCGCTGATGATCGAGGAGAATGTCGTCTCCGCGGCGAATACCACGCACCGCACGACGACCGGGGAGCTCGAGGGGCTGATCCGTGACGCCGGGTTCAATCCCGCGCGGCGGCGGCAGGACTACTCCATCATCCCGATCGAGCACCCCGCCGCTGCCTGACCCCGGGGCCGTCATGAGCGTGCGCACCGGCATCGGCTACGATTCGCACCGCTACGCACCGGGAGGACCGATGCGCCTCGGCGGGGTCGACATCCCGGGGGACCTGCGCCTGAGCGGGCACTCCGACGCGGACGCCATCTGCCACGCCGTCACCGACGCCCTCCTCGGCGCGGCATCGTTAGGCGACATCGGGTCCATGTTCCCCGACACCGACGTGGCCAACCGCGGGCGCGACTCGATCGAGATGCTCGGCCTCGCCCTCGACCGCCTGCGCGATCGGGGCTTCCGGGTGGTCCACATCGACGCCACCGTCATCGCCGAGCGCCCGAAGATCGGCCCTCACCGCGACGCCATCCGCGCCCGGCTGGCCGCCGCGTTAGGCATCGCGGTCGACGCCGTCAGCGTGAAGGGAAAGACGAACGAGGGCATGGGCTGGGTCGGGCGCGGCGAGGGACTGGCCTGCATCGCCGTCGCCACCGTCGCCGGGCGGGATGGGTAGCCTCGACGCCGCCCTCGCGTGGCTCTCCGCCCTCCCGCAAGGCAGTCTCCTCGCGGTGATGGCCCTCCTGTCGGCCGTCGAGAACATCTTTCCGCCCATCCCTGCCGACGTCCTGGTCGCGTTCGGCGCGTTCATCGCGGCGCGAGGCGGGCACTCCTCGGTCCCCGTCTTCCTCGCCGTCTGGCTCGGCAACATGGCCGGCGTCGCCGGCATGTACTTCCTTGGCCGACGGTACGGCGCCGACCGGATCCAGCGACGCTACAAACTCGGCACGACCGGCCGCGCGGACCAGCGACTCCAGCAGGCGTACGAGCGATACGGCGTCGCCGCGCTCTTTCTCTCGCGCTTCGTGCCGGGACTCCGCGCCGTCGTTCCCCCCGTCGCCGGGGCGCTGCGAATTCCATTCCCGGGTGCCATGGTCGCGATGGCGGCAGCCTCCGGAATCTGGTACGGGGCCATCACGCTCCTCGCGACGCGGGCGGGCGACAACTGGGACGCGCTCAAGGGGGCGATCGGTCGCCTCGGGGTGTGGTCGGCCGCAGGGGCGGTGGTCCTCATCCTCGTAGTGGGAGGCGTCATCTGGTGGCGCCGTCGCGGTGGACGCCCCGGCGCTGCCTGACGAGGTCGCCCTTACCTGGGCGATCGAGCGTTTCGACGACTACCTGTCGCTCGAGCGCGGGGCGTCCCCACGCACGCGCGAGGCCTATGCGCGGGACGTCAAGCGCCTCGCGGCGTATGCGCTCACGCAAGGCAATCGCGACCCCGTGTCGCTCACGCCGCCGGTCCTTCGCACTTTCGTCTGGCACCTCAAGGACCTCGGCCTCAGCCCCCTGAGCATTCGCCGCAACGTCTCGGCCGCGCGGACCTACTTCAAGTTCCTGCTGGGCGATGGCGTCATTACCGCGGATCCGAGCGACCGCCTGGAAATGCCGCGCCCGGCGCGCGAACTCCCCGACGTGCTCACCACGGCCGAAGTCGGGCGCCTGATCGCTGCCGTGCCGCAAGTGCACCCGATGTACTATCGCGACAAGGCGATGCTCGAACTCGCGTACGGGGCGGGGCTTCGCGTCTCGGAGTGGATCGGGATCCTCGCGAAGGACGTCCTCTTCGAGGACGGCGTGGTACGCGTCTTCGGCAAGGGCTCGAAGGAGCGTCTCGTGCCGATTGGACGCAGCGCCATCTCGGCGGTCTCGATCTATCTGCGGGAGCTGCGGCCGCGACTGGAGAAGGGGGAGGGGAAGGGAACGCACTTCCTGAACGCGCGGGGAAAGCCGCTCACCCGCATGGGGGCCTGGTCAGTCCTGCGACAGTGCGTCCAGCGGGCCGGGATCGACAAGCACGTGTCGCCGCACACACTCCGCCATTCCTTCGCGACGCACCTGCTGGAAGGGGGCGCGGACCTCCGCGCCGTCCAGGAAATGCTTGGTCATGCGGACATTTCCACGACGCAGGTCTACACGCACGTCAATCGCGAGTACCTGAGGAGCGTGCACAGGCAGTTTCATCCTCGAGGCTGACGGGGACCGGGCCGCCCCTGCTACAGAACGGAGTGGAATCAGGGGAATTACGAGCAGTACGCGAAGCACGAGAGGCACGGAAGCACCGCGATCGCGGACCCTCGCGTGCTTCTCGTGCCGCTCGTGATTCCCGTAACTCCACTCCGAGGCAGTCAGAACGGCTCCCACATGCTTCGTCGCCCTGTCGCAGGCCGGGCCCTGTTCGCAGGACCACGGGGTTTGAATCCGGCCCTCGCTGAACTAACTTGACGGGCGTGCCGTTCACGACCCTGCGCGCGTACGGGCTCCCATGAAAGTCCTGGCCGTCATCCCCGCCAGGCTGGGCGCCACCCGCCTCCCTCGCAAGCCCCTGCGGCTCGTTGGGGGCCTCCCATTGATCACCCGCGTCTGGGAACGCGTGACCGCGCTTGGCGTCGCCGATGCCGTGGTCGTGGCGACCGACAGCGCTGAGATCGAGGACGCCGTGCGCGCGGCGGGGGGCGTCGCCGTGCTGACGCGCAGCGACCATCCCTCGGGCACCGATCGCATGGCCGAGGTGGCGCGGCGCCCCGAGTACGTGCCTTACGAGGTGATCCTCAACGTGCAGGGTGACGAACCCTTCGTGTCCTCGGAGGCGGTTCGCGGCGCAGTGGCGATGGTGCGCGAGCGTGGCTTCGCGCTCGGCACGGCCGCGGCGGCAGCGCCCGCCGCTGTCCTCACCGACCCGAACGTGGTGAAAGTCGTGTGCGCCTCCGATGGGCGGGCGATGTATTTTTCTCGGGCGCCGATTCCGTGGTGCCGCGACGCCCGTGACGCGGCCGAGCAGGAGCACCTCGTGAGGCAGCATATCGGGGTGTACGCCTGCCGCCGGGACGCCCTGCTGGCGTGGGTGGCCCTGCCGCCACATCCGCTGGAGCGGGTCGAGCGGCTCGAACAATTGCGCGCACTCGCGGCCGGCCTGGCCATGGGTGTCGCGCTCGTGGATACGCCGCCCGCGGGCGGCATCGATACCGAAGACGATCTCATTCGCGCGAACGCGCACTGGACGCACCTCTACGCCGGACGGACCTGATGCAGCCTGTACAAACCGCCACCCAGATGACCCGCTACATCTTCGTCACGGGCGGCGTGGTGTCATCGCTCGGGAAGGGCATCGCCGCCGCGTCGCTGGGTCGCCTGCTCGTGGAGCGCGGGCAACGCGTGTCGATCATGAAGTTCGACCCGTACCTGAATGTCGACCCGGGCACCATGTCGCCGTTCCAGCACTGCTAGGTATTTGTCACCGACGATGGGGCGGAAACCGATCTGGATCTGGGGCATTACGAACGGTTCATCGACCGCTCCCTGTCGCGGCAGAACAACATTACCACCGGGCGCATCTATCAGGCGGTCATCAACAAGGAGCGCCGGGGCGAATACCTGGGCTCGACCGTTCAAGTCATTCCCCACATCACCGATGAGATCACGGGTGCCATCCGCCGAACGGCGCCGGGCCACGTCGTTGTCATTACCGAGATCGGTGGCACGG
>JACMLI010000262.1 GCA_014379705.1 Gemmatimonadaceae bacterium | reverse complement strand
GCACGTCGTGGGTGTCATCACGAATCGGCCGCGCGGCGAGTGCCTGCTCGGAGATCGTGCGCTGCACGCGCGCCGTGAACGGAATCTCCGCTACGCCGCCACTCGCGACGTCGAGGCGGCGAACCTTCCCACCCTGCGAGATGATGATCCCCTTCCCGTCCGGCGTCCACGCGTACCCCGGCAGCACGCGCGAGATCTTCCCGCCTTCGGCCATGTCGACCTCGATGGGATCCATGATCACCCGCTCGCTGCCACTCTCCATGTCACGCAGCCAGAGCGCGGTGCGCGGCCCGAACTCGAGTCCCTTGAATTCGATGGTCCCGTTGGGGATGCGCCGACCGAACGCGACCCACTTGCCGTCGGGCGAGACCTGCGGGGCGACCGCGCCACCGCTCGAGCCCTGGTACTGCTGCTCCGAGAGCCCATCGGTCACCATCAGCTCGCGACCCGTCGCGAGTTCGAGGCGACGGAGCTGCCGCGATCCCTGGGTGACGTCGTTCTTGCCGGAGACGATGCCGTCGGTAATCGCCACCTGGTAGTAGAGATACTTGCCGTCCTTTGAGAGCGACGGTGCTTCGGGGCGCGATTGGGTGACCAGCGCGATGCCGGTGCCGCCGTCCTTGCTGTACATCCACAGGCCACCACCCCCACCGCCACCGCCCGTGGCCGACCGACGGACCACGATGAAGTTGCCATCCCCGGTCCACGCCGGTTCGGCCGCGCGCACGTTCGGGTCGGTGAACACCGGACGCGGGTTCGAGCCATCGGCGTTCATCACCCAGAGGTTGTTCTGCCCGCGCCGGTCGCTGATGAAGGCGATCTGCGAGCCGTCCGGAGAGATGCGCGGGTGAAAGTTGACCGCGACGCCGCTGTTCTGCGTCAGCGCCCTCGCTTCGCCACCCACTGCCGGCATTCGATAAACATGGCCGAGCAGGTCGAACACGATCCACGACGCGTCTGGCGAGATGTCGACCGACATCCATGTGCCTTCGTTCGTCGTGAAGTCGATGTTGCGCGTCTTGCCGCATGCCAGCGTGACGTCCCAATTGGAGACCGGTGGCTGGCTCGCCTGGCCGTCGAGCGAAGACGAGAGCGCGGCAGCAAGGCAGACCACGGCGATGGTGGAATGGCGCGGGCGCATAGGCATACACGTGTCGAAGAGGCCGACAGCATGCGGCGGGGAGCATCCGGACGCAATAGCGAGCGCTGCGCGCGAGGCCGGGTGTGCTTTCGACTATTGGAAAGGCGATCGGCCTCCTTTCCCGTCATCCCGGACACGCGAGCGTCAGCCGTGGACTATGATCCCGGGCAAGCGAGCGTCAGCCGTGGACTGTCATCCCGGACAAGCGAGCGCCAGCCGTGGACTGTCATCCCGGACAAGCGAGCGCCAGCCGTAGACTGTCATCCCGGACAAGCGAGCGCCAGCGAGCGCAGATCCGGGACCCAGAGTCGTTAGGCCCAGTGCGCCCCGCCCCTCCGGCAGCGCTTACCGGCACCTCGTCGCCGCTGCGACCTCGAACGCGAGCGTGCTCGCGCGATTGTACCGGAGGATCTTCTGCACCGTCGCCGGCGGGTTGAGCGCGACGGCACGGGCATATCGCTCCGCCGTCGCCGTCTCCGCCTCGAGCGCGACCTCGCACGCCCCGGCCACCGATGCGTAGCGCTCCATGTACTGCGGGCCCTCGAACGGGTTCGGCGGCGGGAACGCCGGGTACTGACGGTAGATCTGCATCAGTGCCTGAACGCGCGCCGCCTGCACCGGCTCCATCTCGTTGAACGGCGAGACGGTGCCGAAGGCCTGCATCACATGTTGGTAGCGCGCAGCGGCCCGGTACTCATCGACGACGAGCGAATCCAGGATCGCGCTCACGGCGTGTGGCAGCGGTTCCGCAGGTGTGAGGGCATCGCCACTCCCTGCGCAGGCTACGGCGGAACACGCGAAGGCGCCGATCAGGGCGGCGTGGCGAACGCGGGACGGGCTGTGGCGGCGGGTCATCGTGACTGACTATACAAGCCAGTCGCGTGCCAGCGCTCGTGACGACTCGCACGTCAACGCAGTGACATTTTCACCGCGCGGTTGAATCGGTCAAGGTGACGCAAGGCGGCAGGAGGAACAGGCCCTCGCGCGCTCATTGGGCCAGGTTCACCCGTCCGGACGGGAGTACCTCCAGCTCCCGCGCCGATGCACAGCGTGCGTAGTCATCCGGCGAGAGCACCACGATGGGAACCACCGTCCCGTACAGCGCCTCGGCCACGAGCGCGCCGATCACCAGGATGGGGTCGGCCGTCGCGAGCACGATCGCGGCGGGGCCCACGCCCGCCCGGATCACTTCCGCGAGCACGCTCGAGCTCGAGCTTGATCCGCGTCCGCTCGGCATCACGAGCACACGGCCTGCGATCGAGACGCCATGCTGCGGATGATGCACATCGATGACCGTGCCTTCACGCTCGTGCACGCCGCCCCAGAAGCTCAATGGCTCGCTGAGGGCGACCACCGGACCGCGCGCTTCGCCCGCAACGAGCACGTCGCGCGCCTGCATCATGCCTCGATCAGCGCGCGCAAGGCATCGTCGCGCCACACATCCCCACGCACGGCCGACTCCACGCATTCCTCCAGCGTCCCGAACACCACCTCGTAGCCGAGGTTGCCCGGGGCATACCACGCCCACTTCGCCGAGTTTGTCATCACGGCACCTGGCTGCGGCGCGAGGATTGGCGTGAGGTACGTGCACGTGTCCGTCACGATCTTCACGCCGAGGCGTCGCAGCTCGGCCTCCCATCCGCGATCGGCCACCGCCTGCAGTACCTCGCGCCCCGTCGACACGTAGAACGCAATCGCCTCGCTCACGGGACGCCCCGCGAACAGCGCGTGCAATCGCTCGAACTCCGTGAGAGAGAAGTGCGGCGTGCCGACGCTCACGGCGCCCAGGCGTTGCGAGCGCGTCGATGAGAGCGCAGCCATGCCCTCCGCCATGTCGCGGGCACCGAACCTGACGGTGCGCTCGGGCGCCCGGCCACCAAGCGCCGCGTCGAGCGTGGGCGCCTCGGGCGTGACACCAACCACGTGAAACATCGCGACGGCGCCCGCCGATGCCGCCGCCGCCCCCAGGGCCTTGAGCTGGTCTTCCGTCGCCGTGGGCACGCCGACGATGGCGGGAATCATGCCTGCGACGTTCGTGCCGACGAAGTGACCCAGCGTGGCGAAGAAGACGTCGCGCTCCTGCACCGCCAGCGGGATTCCCTCCACCGACACGACCACGCGCGCCCGCCGCCCTTCATCGGTGTGCAGTCCCGTCGCCGGCACCCATCCCGTGAGCGCGGCCGCAATGTCCATGAAGTCGCCGTACCGCTCGGTGCGCGCCCCAAGCACGCTGTTGCAGAACACGATCGCATTCGACTCGGCCCACGCGACCTGCTCACCAGGATCCGGACGATCGACCAGCTGGTACGGCGCACACGTCCACGTTTGCCGGCATCCCATCGCCCGATAGTGCCGCATCATGTCGCGACCTGCGGCCGCCACTTCTCGAGGTCCGCGAAAGAGCTCGGGGTGCAGCAGGTCGATGATGCCCACATTGAGCGTCGTCGGGACGCGCACCACGCCCCCGCCTTCGGCGAGCGTCCGCGCGAAGTCGAGGCTCACCTGCCCGTGATACAGGCACCCGTCCACGTGTGCGCGAGTGATCGGCAGCAGCGACACGGCGCTGGTTACGGCCGCCATGCGCGTCACGAGCCGCATCGCGAGCTGGACGGCCGGCCCGCTCGCTCCTGCCAGGAGGGCCTGCTGGTCGTCGGTGAGCTGCAGGGTCACGCGCGTGGCATGCTTAACGCGTGACCCGCACGATCACGCTGCGCGCCGTCAGCATGCCCGGGCTCCGCAGGGCCGCCAGTACCTCGACGTTCTCGTCGTGAACCTTCGGGTCCCGGCGACGCAGCTTCGACCGGAAGAGCAGTCCGCCCAGGAACAGCACGGGCCACGTGAGGATGAGCAATCCCATCGCCGAGCGCTTGTGCCGGTCGTACGAGACGGACACGGCCGCGGCTCCGGCGCGCAGGAATGCCACGCCGATGTAGTAGTAGCTCACCGGGTGGATGTGCCCCGAGGTGTGCACCACGTCGACCCGGGAGAGCGGCAGCGGATTGAACAGCGTGAAGAACCCCGAATGGAGGTACCGCCATCGGGAGTTGAGGTTGAGCACGTTCGGCGTGCTGATGATCGCCACGCCCCCGGGCTTCAGCACGCGCATCACTTCCCGGCTGAATGCGAACTGGTCCTCCACGTGCTCGAGCACCTCGAGGCTGCACACCACGTCGAAGGTGGCATCGGCGTACGGCAGCCGACCATCAGGGGACAGGCGCTCGCAGGCAACCAATGGGTAGCGAAAGATCTCCGGCGTGACGTCGCACGCGCTGAGGATCGTGGCGGGAGCGACGCCCAGCGTTTCCTCGCAAAAGCGGCCGACGACCCCCGAGAAGTACCCTTCGCCAGCGCCGAGGTCGAGCATGCGAATGCCCGAGGCGAGAAGCGGCCGCACCATGGCGAAGACCTGGTCGTTCGTGCTCTGGTGCGAGAGCGGCCGCGCCGCCTCGTGCGACATGCCTGGCACCAGGGACCTCGGGGTGAAGGAATCGCCGACGACGCCCAACGTGTGGTGCCCGGTCCGCACGCGGAAGGCTCGCGCGGCGTGACCGCCATGGAACGAAGAGGCGCCGGCCGGAATCGAACCGGCGAATAACGGTTTTGCAGACCGCTGCCTTACCACTTGGCTACGGCGCCGTGGGGAAGGAAGCTAGTCCGGCGAGCGACGCCGCTCAAGGCGGAGGTCGCGTGCTGAAGCCTGGCGGCACTGGTCATAAGGCGTGATCGAACGGCAACTTACGCCTTCGCGGGGAGCTGCCCCCGCCCTCACGGAGCCCACCGCGTGCCTGACCCCAAGCTCACGACGATCGCCGACCTCGAGGCTGCGACCGCGCGGATCCGGGGACACGTCCATCGAACAGGCCAGGCGGACTCCCGTTTCCTGGGCGATCGCGCCAACGCTCGCGTCTCCCTCAAGCTCGAACTTTTCCAGAAGACCGGCTCGTTCAAGGTGCGTGGCGTCATCAATGCGCTGCAGCAGCTGACCCCGGACGAACGTGGACGCGGCGTGATCTCCATGTCCGCGGGGAACCACGCCCAGGCTCTCGCGTGGGGCGCGTCCTCCCTCGGCATTCCCGCCACCATCGTGATGCCCATGACCGCCGTGCCCGGAAAGGTGGCGGCGACGCGTGGCTATGGCGGTGAGGTCATCCAGACCGAGGGTGACCTCCTCGCCACCGCGCAGCAGTTGCAGCGCGATCGTGGCCTCATGTTGATTCACCCGTTCGACGATCCCCGCATCATCGCTGGGCAGGGGACGGTCGGCATGGAGATCGTCGACGATGTGCCCGACGTCGACTTGGTCCTCGTAAGCTGTGGCGGCGGAGGGCTGCTCTCCGGCGTGGCCGCCGCGATCAAGGCGCGCCGCCCCACGGCGCGCGTGATCGGCATCGAACCCGAGCACTCGAACGTGATGTCCCTCTCGCTCGCCGCCGGCTCACCGCAACGCCTCACCGTCAACCGCACCGTGGCTGACGGCCTCGCGCCCCCCTTCACTGGCGTGAACGCCTTCACGCATGTGCGCGAGCTGGTCGACGAGGTGATCACGATCTCCGACGCCGAGATCATCGACGGCATGCGCGTACTCATGGAACGCTGCAAGCTCTTCGCCGAGCCTTCAGCTGGGGCCGCGATCTCCCCATTGCTCACGGGCCGGATCACCGTGCCGGCCGGCAGCCGAGTGGTGCCCATCGTCTGCGGCGGCAACATCGATCTCGCGCGACTGCGGGAGATCACGGCATAAGGGGGTCGCGGCGCCGGCGAAGAGCAAAGAGCAAATTGCTTCAACGCAGGGGCGCTGAGGTCGCTGAGAACTACAAAGAAGAAATCTTCTGTTGGAACAGCGTCACCTCGATGCTCGCATCGCCTGCCACGGGAGTTGCTTGCAGTTCCCCGCGCGTCTCTGCGGCCTCTGCGACTCTGCGTTGAAGCAGTTGCCCTTCGCTGTTGACCTTGGCACTTGCCGTTCGCCGTTGCCCTTCGCTGTTAACCCGCTCGTCGATCCCGTCGATGGACCGGCCGGCTACGCGAGAGTCGCCTGGAGCGTGATCGGCACCGCCTTCAGTGCTGTGCTGACGGGACATCCGTCCTTTGCGCCGTTTGCGATCTGCTGGAATTGCTCGGCGCTCGCACCCGGCACCTTGCCCACCACCTCAAGCATGATACCGGTGATCTCGAAGCCTCCCGCGGGCTTGGGTTCGAGTTGGACGTGCGCCGTGGCCTTCAACTCGTCAGCGGTCAGGCCCGCGCCACTCAAGCCGAAGCTCAGGGCCATCGCGAAGCAGCCCGCATGCGCGGCGGCAATCAGTTCTTCGGGGTTCGTGCCTGCCTTGCCTTCCTCGTTCCCAAAGCGCAGGCCAGCACTGTATGGCGTGTTGTTGAGCACACCGCTCGTGCTCGTCAGGGTGCCATTGCCTTCCTTGCCGCTGCCGTTCCAGATCGCGGTGGATCGTCGCGTCAATCCCATGGTCGTATTCCGGGTGTGTATCGTGGTGAAGTGCGTTCGCCAGGCCTCATCACCGCCCGAGCGCGAGGACCCAAAGATACAGCGACGCGAACACGATGTTTCCTATTTCGCCTTCGCTTCGCGACGCCACCAACCGCTTTCCCAACGCGCGCTCGTCCCGCGCACGTCGATGTGCACGAACGGCCCGCTCGGTCCCATTGCGGTGTAGGTCCCGAGTCCGCCCTCGAGTCCCTTCTGTCGCGCTTCCACGCGATTCAGCGCCACGGCGATCGGGGCCGTGTCACCCAGGTCCGAGCGGCCATTCCGGTTGAGGTCGTCCATCCGACCGTCGCCGTTGTCATCAATGATGATGTCCGCCGCGTCGCCGAACTGGTGCCGGCTGCCGCGCGCCATCCCCTCCCCGACGCCGCGATCGTTGTAGTACGGCGCCCGGAAGCCGGACAACACCACGACCTTCCGCGTCGGGATGCCCCGCGCGTTGAGCTCCTGGAGGATGAGTTCCAGCTTGTCGAGCAGCTTCTCCTCGAGGACGACGTACTTGGGCCAGCGGTCGCGCTGGTCATGCGTCACGAAGTCGCCTAACGTGAAATGTGCCGACAGGGCGAGCGATGCGTTCTCCTCCGTCACCTCCACGAAGCCGTCGGGATTGTAGTAGTTGCGCGCCATGATGTATCGCTCGGAGGGCCACCGACCGAGCCGGTACCCGTTCAGCACGTCGCCGCGCTTCTCCCCGAACGGTCGCAGCACGAGGTACGAGAAGGACTGACCTTCCGACGTGGCGACGACATGCACGGCTGGCTTGTGAATGGCAGGCTCCCCCAGCACGTCGATGAACCCGGGAATCGCAATCGCCTCGGCGGGCGTGAGCGTGCGAAAGCGCAGCGCGCGACTGTACCCGAGCAGGGAATCGGGCACCTCAACGACCGCAGCCTTCGCCCGGATCTCCGGCAACGGCGGCACGTCGAGCGCACCTCCGCCGCCGGTGGAGCCTTGCAGGTCCCTGAAGGTCACGACAATCCACGCCACGCCAAAGAGTGCGGCAATCCCCGCGACTCCAATGAGGAGCCGCCGGACAACTACGCGAAACATGACGGGTGTTCATGCTCAGCACCCGTCCACCCGTCCACCCGTCCATCCGTCCGCACGATCACCACGCCGTGCCGAACGCCTCGCGGCGGAAGTCGGAGCCCACCATGAGGGCGCGCGACACCGGGTGCACGAGGATCATCTGCGCGCCGCCAAACTCCGCGCTCGGTGGCTGCACCTGCACCTGGTGACCACGGCGGACGAGCGCCGCACGCACGTCGTCGGACAGCCCGGGCTCCACGCCGAGGCGCCCGGCACCGTACACGCGCCAGCGCGGCGCTTCCACAGCCTGCTGCGGGGTCATCCCGAAGCGCACTGCATTATTCAGGATCTGGAGCAGCGTCTGCGGCTGGCCATCGCCGCCAGGCGTACCCAGCACCATCGCCACCGACTGGTCGGCGTTGAGTACCATCGCGGGACTCAGCGTGTGGAACGGACGCTTCCCGGGGGCGATGATATTCGGATGGCTGGGGTCCAGCGAGTAGAGTGATCCACGATTGTGGAGGACGATGCCGGTCCCCGGCACCATCCGACCGCTGCCGAACCCGGCGAACAGGCTCTGGATGAGCGACACCGCGTTGCCGTCCTTGTCGATGACGCACAGGTAGACCGTGTCGCCGTGGCCGTCACGTTCGGGCGTCCCGCCAGGAGCCACGATCGTGTCGCGCCGGATGCGACGCGCGAGTTCGCGGGCATACTCCATCGAGAGGAGCCGATCCGTCGGCACCGGCGACATGCGGGTGTCGGCCACCAGCAGGTCGCGGTCGGCATACGCCAGTTTGGCTCCCTCGACCAGCACGTGGATGTAGTCCGCCGACGTGCGTCCCATCGCCGTCAGGTCTTCCTGCGACGCGATGTTCAGCATCTGCAGGAACGTCACCCCCTGCGTGTTGGGCGGGAACGCGAGCACGTCCTTGTCGAGGTACGTCGTGCGGATGGGCGTCGTCCACTCGGTGCGATGCGCAGCCAGGTCGCGCGCCGTGACGAATCCGCCCTCTGCCTGGATGAAGCCACTCACGCGCTTCGCGAGCGTTCCCGTGTACAGGTCCCGCCCACCGAACTGGGCGAGGCGCCGCAACGTGCCCGCGAGGTCCTTCTGCACGAGCAACGTCCCGGGAGCGGGCGCCTTGCCGTCGACAAGGTACGTGCGTGCGAGCTCGGCGTCCGCACTCACTTTCCTCAATTCCCCCGCGATATCGAGCGACAGTCGCGTCGAGACCGGAAAGCCCTGGTCGGCATACCCGATCGCGGGGGCCAATGCCTGTGCGAGCGTGGTTGTTCCGAAGCGGGCGAGCGCATCCTCCCAGGCACGCACTGCCCCCGGCACCGAGACGGACATGACCCCGCTGGACGGAACGCTCGTCAGGTTCTTTGCGGCGAACGCCTGCGGGGTCGCGCCGGAACCCGCCGCTCCGGAACCGTTCAGCGCAACGACGCCTCTCGTCTTCGCGTCGCGGTACAGCATGAACAGGTCCCCTCCCACCCCATTCATGTGTGGTCGCACGACGGCGAGCACCCCCGCCATCGCGATGGCTGCATCCACCGCGTTGCCGCCACGCCGAAGGACGGCGGCACCCGCAGCGGTCGCCAAGGCATGGTCCGACGACAGGGCCGCCGATCGGCCCATGACATCGGGGCGCATCATCTGCGTTTGCGCCGGCAGGGCTGAGGCAGAGGCGACCAGCAGAAAAGCCACGCGCGAGGCGCGGGAGGTCAGGCACGCTTTCATGGACGCAGGCACCCTGAAAAGGAATAGAAGGCAGCGCCGGATTGACGTGGAGAGTCTACACCCGCGTCCCGCTCCGGGAACCATTGTCCTGGAGTCATCCGGCCAAGCGAGTGAAGGCGAGCGTAAAGCCGGGACCCAGGTTACAGCCGAAGGCTCGAAACGACCTTGGTCCCCCTTCTCAGCTCCCATACGCTCACCGGAGCGGGATGACGGGCTGTGGCCGGTGGCAACTTTGGCCGAAAAGTGCATACTGTGCACATTTTGTTGCACATCTTGCGCATCTCAGATAGGTTCCCTGCCTTCCTGGGCGTGTTTCGTGCATACTGAGCACGAAAATGGCTACAGGACGCTGAGTCTCGCCTTATTCGACTGCCTTTTTCACAAGCCCTCCAACCTTCCATCGCATGCCGAGCACGTCCCGAAAAGCAGCGGTATCAGCCATCGCCGGACGAACGACCACGCCTCCTGCCTCGAACGGCGCAGGGTCCGTCGCCGATTACTTCGGTATCAACACCTTCGGCGCGCGCCAGATGCGCACCAAGCTGCCCAAGGACGCGTTTGCCAAGCTCCAGGCCGCGATTCGGCTCGGCAAGAAGCTTGATTCCGAGATTGCACCCACGGTCGCCCAGGCCATCAAGGAGTGGGCGGTCTCTCGCGGCGCGACGCACTTCTCGCACTGGTTCCTCCCTCAGACCGGGATGACGGCCGAGAAGCATGATGCCTTCCTCGGCTTCGACGAGAACAAGTCGCCGATCGAGACGTTCTCCGGCGCACAGCTCATCCAGTCCGAACCCGACGCGTCGTCGTTCCCGTCGGGCGGCCTCCGTGCGACCTGGGAAGCGCGTGGCTACACCGCGTGGAACCCTGCCTCGCCGGTCTTCATCGTCGAGTCGGGCAACGTGCGCACGCTGTGCATCCCATCGGTCTTCATCGGCTACAACGGCGAAGCGCTCGATGAGATGACGCCGCTCCTCCGCTCGAGCGACGTGCTCAGCGAGAAGGCGATCAAGCTCCTCTCGCTCATCGGCGACAAGGGCGTGCAGCGCGTCTACACCACCCTCGGCCCCGAGCAGGAATACTTCCTCATCGACCGCACGCACTTCGCGCTGCGTCCCGACCTGGTGATGGCCAACCGCACCCTGCTGGGTGCGCCGCCGCCGCGTGGGCAGCAGCTCGAGGACCACTACTTCGGCGGCATCCCGGAGCGCATCCAGGCCTGCATTGCCGAGGTGGAGCACGAGTTGTACAAGCTCGGCGTGCCGATCATGACGCGGCACAACGAGGTCGCGCCCTGTCAGTTCGAGATGGCGCCACTCTTTGAGGAGACCGACATCGCGGTCGACCACAACCAGCTCGTGATGGCGATCCTGCGGCGTGTTGCCATGCGCCATGGCCTGCAGGCGATCGTGCACGAGAAGCCCTTCGCCGGCGTGAACGGTACGGGGAAGCACTGCAACTGGTCGATGTCCATCGCCACCGACGGTGAGCTCGATGGCTTCAACCTGCTCCGCCCGGGCAAGACGCCGCACCAGAACATCCGCTTCCTCGTGTTCCTCGCCGCGGTGCTGCAGGCGGTGCACAAGCACGCCGGGCTGCTCCGCGCGGGCATCGGCACGTCGGGCAACGAGCATCGCCTCGGCGCGAACGAGGCGCCGCCGGCGATCATCTCGGTGTTCATGGGCGCCACGCTCACGCAGCTGATCGAGG
>JACMLI010000029.1 GCA_014379705.1 Gemmatimonadaceae bacterium | reverse complement strand
GGTCTTCGACCTCTTCACACAGGTCGACCGGAATGCGGGCCGTGCCCAGGGCGGCCTTGGCATCGGCCTCACCCTCGTGAAGAGCCTCGTCGGCATGCACGGCGGGCGCGTCGCAGCGCGCAGTGACGGTACGGGATGCGGGAGCGAGTTCGAGGTCCGCGTGCCGCTCGCCATGGCGCGCGTCGACGCCGGACCGTCTGCTGATCGCGCGCAGACGCCGGGCACCCTCCAGCAGCGGCGCGTGCTGGTGGTGGACGACAACCAGGACGCTGCAGAAAGCCTGGGCGCACTCCTCTCGCTGCTTGGCGCCGAGACGCGGATTGCCTTCAACGGTCCGGAGGCGCTCGAAGCGCTTCCCGAGTTCCGGCCGGAGGTCGTGCTCCTCGACATCGGGATGCCAGGGATGGATGGCCACGAGGTCGCGCGTCGCAT
Source organism: Gemmatimonadaceae bacterium (assembly GCA_014379705.1). Lineage (GTDB taxonomy): Bacteria > Gemmatimonadota > Gemmatimonadetes > Gemmatimonadales > Gemmatimonadaceae > RBC101. The sequence goes on along the minus strand of JACMLI010000029.1, from coordinate 2,189 downwards.
TCACCAACACCCGGGCTTTGCGGACCTGCCGCTCGTGGCCCTGACCGGGTGGGGGCAGCAGCAGGATCGCGAGAAGTCCCATGGCGCGGGCTTCAACCACCACCTCGTCAAGCCGGCAGACCTGGACGCCCTGCGGTCGGTCCTTGGCTCGATCGGCGCCCGCTCGACGAACCACTAGGCACGCCGGGCGCGCTCGTTCGAGGCGCGCTACTTCACGAGCTTCACTTCGTTCACGCGTCGCGTCGGCGAGACGTAGGCGCTCACGAGGCTCTCGGCACCGTCGGCCCCGATCGCGGCGACGCCGAAAACCCAGTCGTCGATCGAAAGACCCGCGAGCGTGAACTGCGTGACGTTCCCCACGACCTGTGAACGCTCCCACGAGTTGTTCCAGGTGTCGCGCCAGTAGATGCGATAGCCGGCCGCCCCGGGAGACGGTGCCCACTGCAGCGTGGCATCGTAGCCACTGGGATTGCGCGACACGAGCGCCTGGCCGGCTGGACCGGTGACCTTGGGGGCGGGAGGCGCGAGGGCCACGGACGCCGCGCCCGCCGCGTTCACGCGCGTGTTCTGGGCGAGGTACGCGAAGTTCACGCCGCCGACGGTGTCGTTGGCGGTGTGTTGCCGCGAGTAGTTCTCGTTGGCCTCGCGGAAGACAACGGCGGGAAAGCCGAACGACGTGAAGGAGGAGTGGTCGCTCCCGCGGCCGAAGCGGTCCTCACGCGCCATGAGACGGATGCCGTGCGACGGCACGTAGGTCGCCGCGACGCGCTGGATGTAGCGCGCCAGCGCGCGGTTCATGGAGTCCTCGGGGCCTAACGAGTACACGCGCACGCTCTCGCCGTCGATCAGCCCGCCCCCGCCCTGGATGTTCCCGATGATGTCATTGTTGAAGTTGGCCTCGACCACCACCTGGTCCGCCGCCAGCTGCTGTGCGTGCGCCGTGGATCCGATGAGCCCCTGCTCCTCCCCGGCCCAGCACATGAACACGAGCGTCGCGTCGAACTCGATGCCGCTCTCGGCGAAGACGCGCGCCAGCTCCATCGTGAGCACGGTGCCGCTGCCATCGTCGTTGGCGCCCGGGGCATCGACGTCGTGGTTGAACTCCCGGCTGGCCTGCGGGTTCGCCCCCGCGCCTGCGTTGAGCGCGAGCTGCCCACCGCCACCAAGGTTCACCGTGTCGTAGTGCCCGGTGATGTACACGCGCCGCGGGGACTTCCCCGGCAGCACGGCCATGACGTTGCGCAGTTCCACCTCGCGCGTGATGCGTCCCTGCGGGGCAATGCGATGCGTATCGAAGGACACCTGCAGTCGGGGACTCGATCGCTTGAGCTCCTCGAGCATCCACTGTCTCGCGGCACCGATGCCGCGCGTGGTAGAGGTCGCGTCGGAGAGCGTGGATCGCGTCGCGAACGAGGCGAGCTTGACGTTCAGGTCACGCAGCCGCTGCTCGGAAACGGACGCCACGAGTTTCTGGATGCGCGGGTCGGCGTCTGGCACGGGGACCCGCTGCGCCATGGCGACGGAGGGCAGGGCGAGGAGCAGGCCTGGCAGGAGGCTACGAACGGCGAACATGCGGGCTCCAGCGAATGACGTGTGGGGGGATTCGTAGCGGAAGCTACCGCTTGCATCGCCGGGCTCGCAAACGAACGCGCCTGCCCTGGCGAAAACGGAGGAGCAACCACCGGTAGCCGTATCGGCTTCGGTCGTCGTCGCCAGGCAACTCATCCGACCGGGATCGCGTCCCTTGGCGTCGGTTCCGCGTTTGCGTTGTCCCGCGTCGTCTCCGCAAGAACCGGAGCGGCGTTCACCTGAAGTGGAATCGCGATTGACGCATTCCGGAAGACCAATCGCGGCGCACTCACGCGATTGGTCCTCGCCGGGATGGCAAGTACAGACATGACCGATCGGTTGCTGCCACTTGCTTGTCGCGACTTCACCGATCCGAAGCCGATCTGTCGACGTCCGGCGCGGACTTGGCACCTCCGGCGACGGATCTGGCAGAACTGGAGGCGCCGCTCACCGCATCGGGATCAGGATTCTCCGTCGTCGCGACGCGACTTCCGCGGCACGACTCGCGTTTTCGCCTCTTGGAAAGGCGTTTGCGCGCTCTGGGGCCGGGTTCGCCGGTTCAGGTGTGGCGTCTGCTCGCAGGCGGACCTCTCGTGCGCACTCCCGAAACGCGAGTCGCG
>JACMLI010000261.1 GCA_014379705.1 Gemmatimonadaceae bacterium | reverse complement strand
TGCCGCGGTGCGGGCGCGGAGCGAACTGGCGTCGCAGCCCGAGCTGCAAGCCGCGGTGCAGAGCAGCATTGGCGCGACGTACCTCGGGCTCGGCCGCCTCGACGACGCGCTTCGCGAACTCACCGATGCCCTCACCACGCGACGCCGCATCGGCCTCGTGGAGGACCTGCCGTCGTCGCTGTACCACGTGGCGCGCGCGTACGCCGAGCGTGGCGATGCGACCATCGCCGATTCCCTCTTCCGGCAATCCCTCACTGGCTATCGCGAGGCGCGTCCGGTGGACTCCCTCGAGATCGCGCGAGTGCTCAACGACCTCGGTGACGTGCTGCAGTACCAGGGTCGGCTCGACGAGGCATTGGTGATGCAACGCGAAGCGCTGGCCACGCGGCGAGCGGTGCAAGGCGCGCCGGCGGAGGAGATCGCAGCGAGCCTGAACAACGTGGCCGTGATCGTCGGGCAGCAAGGACAGATGGACCAGGCCGAGCCCCTGTTGCGCGAGGCCGTGGAGCTGATACGGAAGGCGAGGGGGCCGCAGCATGCGGACGTGGCGTCCGGGCTCAACGCGCTCGCCTTCGTGCTCGGCGAGCGCGGGAGCTTCGCCGCCGCGGACTCGATGTATCGCGAAGCCCTGCGCATCCGACGCGCCGTACTCGGACCGGATCATCCCGAAGTGGCGCTGACACTGGGACAGTACGGGTGGCTGCAGCACGACAACGGGCAGTTCGATAGCGCCACGGTGCTCGCGCGCGCGGTACTCACACGGCGCGGGAACGGGCTGCCGGATACGCATCCGATGGTGGCGAGCACGCTCGTCCTGCTCGGGCAGTCACTGATCGCCACGGGGCGAGCAGGCGAGGCCGAGGGCCCGCTGCGGGAGGCCCTCGCGCTGCGCAAGGCAGCGCTGCCGGCCGATCACTGGCTCATCGCCGTGACGAAGAGCGTGCTGGGGGATGGCCTGCTGACGCAGGGTCGTCGCGGGGAAGCGGGCCCGCTGTTGCAGCAGGGATACGACGGGCTGCGGGCAACGCGAGGGGATGATCACGCGCTCACGCGGCAAGCGGCCGCGCGCGTCGCGCGTTGGAAGGAGCGGACGGAAGCGCGCTGAAGTAGGCGCGGGCATGAGCCATTTTCGCGATGGCCTGCGCGAACACCGGGTGAGGCAGTGGAAGTCGCTGCCACCAGACCCTCCCGGAGCGTCCCATGCGCAGACCCGCCCTACTCCTCGCCACGTCCTGGCTCGCCATCACTGCCTGTAGCGAGTCGCCCACCGGTGCCCCGGTGGTATCCCTCCCGCCCACCGTGAGCACGGATCTCACGCCCGGCGCCAACCCCGCGTGCACGCACACGTGGGCGAATGCGGTGAATGGCAACTGGGACGACGCCACGAAGTGGAGTCCGGCGTCCATACCCGGCAGCACCGCAAGCGTGTGCATCACCGCGGCCGGCACGTACACCGTGGTGCTGGGCCGCACGGCGGGATCGGCAGCGGCGGCGATCGATGCCCTGACGATCGGTGGCACGAGTGGCCTCGCGTCGCTCGACCTGGGCCCGGGCTTCGCCACGGGGCCCGGCGACATCGACGTCGCGCAACACATCGCCATTGGAACGATGGGCCGCCTCCGCCTCGGCAGGGGGTCGATCGTGTCGGGGGGCGTGATCACGGTCGATGGCAACTTGTCGAGCATCTCGCCGTGCTGCGCGGGCGCGCAGACTATCCGCGGTGACATCCTGAATCGCGGCACCATCGACTTCCAGCACCCGCTGCTGCTCGACAAGGTGAATGCTGCCTATGAGAACCACGGTGCGTGGAACATCGGCACGAACCTGCTCGCCGGCCAGGTGACCATCCCTGCCTCGGCAGGCAACACGACGTTTGCCATGAAGGCCGGCAGCATCACGGGAGGTGGACCGCTCGCCTTCCAGATGCATGGCACGGCGTTCTCGTACACGGGAGGCACGCCGGGCACGCGCGGCAGCGGCCATCCCGTCGTCCGCATCATCAACGGCAGCCTCGACATCGCAAGCCCACTGCTCGGCCCAGCGCACTTCGACCTGCAGTCGGCGTCGGGCGGGTCGATCACCCTCACCGGCGGGATCGGCGCGGGCCAGCGCGTGCGCTTCGGCGGTGACGGCGCCGGCGGATCAGGGACGCTGCACCTCGCTGGAGGCATGACCATCGATGGGATCTTCGAGAGCGCGCCCTTTGCCGGTCTCGCAGCGCACCACCGCTATGTCACGAGCGACGCACCGGTGACGGTTGGGGCGAACGGGAAAGTGATCCTGACGGGGAGTGGGGACTTTACGCACGCGCAGCTCGACCTCGTGAACAACGGGCTGGTGGACATCAAGTCGCAGCTGATCTTCGACGGGGCAGGTCGCACCTTCACGAACAACGGCAGCATCCCCGCGCAGAACTTCGCGATCTTCCTGCGCAGTGGCGCCACGATGCACAACGGCGTGGTCGGCCAGGCATTGGCGACGGTGAACGTGGAGAGCGCAGGCCTGTTGACGGGGGGCGGCACCTTTCGCCTCATCCACGTGCACGACGGTGGAACCGTGTCCCCCGGGAGCTCCACGGGCGTGATGACGGCCTCCAGCTTCACCATGCACCCCAACTCCGCACTGATCATGGAAGTGGGCGGCACGGTTCCGGGGTCGAGCCACGACCAGATCGTCGCGACAGGCAACGTGGTGTATGACGGCACGCTCACGATCGTGAACCTGCCGGGCTTCCAGGCCGGCGCATGCGGTCAGGTCGTGGACCTCATCCTGGATTCGTCGCCCGGCGGTCGCGGGTTGTTCGACCAGGTCACGGGGCTTGCGACGTCCCCCACGACTGCATGGCGCGTGTGGAACCCCAAGACCCCGGGACGCTATTCGCTGGTCGGTCACAATCCGCTGTCGCCGATCACGGTCGGTCCGAGCCCGCTTGCCGCGAGTGAAGGGGGCCCAGGCGTCCCGTACAAGGTGTGTGTGCGGCAGCAGCCGACTGCCGACGTCACGGTGACGACGCAGCCCGATGCGCAGGTCACGACGTCGCCAACGTCAGTGGTGTTCACAAGCGCCAACTGGGCGCTGCCGTTGACCGTCGACGTCACGGCGGTCGACGACAACGTGAACGAAGGCACGCACACCGGCGCCGTCGGCCACGTCGTGGCGTCCACCGATCCGGCGTACTCCGGCGGGAATCCCGGAGCAATCGCCGTGACCATTGCCGACAACGACGCGCCGGTGAACCAGGCGCCCATCGCACAGCCCGACAACGCCACGACGCCGATGGTCACGACCATCACGATCCCGGTGCTCGCCAACGACAGTGACCCGGACCTCGATCCGTTGTCGGTGACCACCGTGACGATCCCGCAGCATGGGGCGGCGCAGGTCGCGCCATCGGCCCAAGCAGTGATCTACACTCCGGCGCAGGGCTTCTCGGGGACGGATACGTTCAGCTACACCGTGAGCGATCCCAACGGCGGGTCCACCACGGCGACCGTAACCGTCCTGGTCACCGTACCCGTGAACCAGGCGCCGACCGCGGCCTTCACGATGACCTGCACGACAAAGAAGTGCGTCCTCGACGCGTCGTCGTCGACCGACGACCAGGGCATCGTGAGCTACGCCTGGAGCGCGCCGGGGACAGGGCGGCCGGCCGTCACGGGTCCGACCGTCACGCGCTTCGTCTCCACGCACTACGTGAACTCGTGGCAGGAGACGCTCACCGTCACGGACGCGCAGGGCCTGAGCAACTCGATCACGCTGACGGTCACGATCCCCCCAACGGGGACCGATCTCCCCCCCGTCGCCGCGTTCACGGTGACCTGTGATGCGGTGAAGCGTTCGTGCACGCTGAATGCCGCGTCGTCCACGGACGATCGAGGCATTGCGAGCTATGCATGGACGACCAACGCCGCCGGACGGCCGGCAAAGAGTGGCGTGCAGATCACCCGATTCTTCGCCCAGCAGCTCGTCAACTCATGGCAGGAGACGCTGACCGTGACCGATTCGGGAGGCCAGACGCACTCCATCACCCAGACCGTCACCATCCCCTGACGCACTTTCGACCTCGCTCGGCAAACGGCCACCCCCCGCGGGTGGCTGTTTCGTCATGTGGGACGCGCTGCGTACGACTGGCAACAGCGCGCCGCATGCCGCATCGTCATGGACATGACCGACCGCCGCCAGTTCGTGACCGCGCTCGCCGGGCTTCCGCTCGCCCATAGCGCCCTTTCTCCTTCCGCGCCCGACGTATCGGCGGCGCCATCGCGCCCGATACAGGCCGCAAAGCCGCACATCGTAGTCGTCGGCGCCGGGGCCTTTGGCGGATGGACAGCGCTCTCGCTGCTGCGCGCCGGAGCGCGCGTGACGCTCCTCGACGCGTACGGCGCTGGCAACTCGCGCGCGAGTTCCGGTGGCGAGACGCGCGTGATCCGCGGTGTCTACAATGGCAAGGCGACCTACATCGACATGGTGGCCCGCGCCCTCGTCCTGTGGAAGGAAGCCGAATCCCGCTGGCAGCGACGTTTCTACCACCGTACAGGTGCCCTGTGGATGTTCGAGGGGTCGGACGACGCCTTTGCGCGAACATCGGTCGCGCCGATGAAGGCACGCGGGTTGCCACTGCGCGAGCTCGCGCTCGCCGAGGCCGCGCGCCTGTACCCGCAGGTGCGTTTCGACGGCGTGCGGACCGCGTGGCTGGAACAGGACGCGGGCTTCCTGCTCGCGCGCGCGTCCTGCGAAGCGGTGCGCGAAGCCGTGGTTCGCGAGGGCGGAGACTACCGCGTCGCCCAGGTGCGACCGGTCGCGTCCCCCGGCGGGCGCATGGCGCGCGTCGGGTTGAGCTCCGGCGGAACGCTCTCGGCGGACACGTTTGTCTTTGCCTGCGGCCCGTGGATGGGACGGCTCTTTCCGCAGGTGATCGGCGATCGCGTGCGGGCGACCCGACAGGAGGTGTTCTTCTTCGGTCCGCCCGCCGGGAGCACACAATGGGATGACCCGCAGTTCCCGTGTTGGGTGAACTTCGGCGAGCACCTCATGTACGGCATCCCGGGGAACGAGCGACGCGGGTTCAAGGTGGCCGATGACACGCCCGGGTCGATCGTCGATCCGGACACGCTCGATCGCGTCGTGACGCCGGCGTCACTGTCCGCCGCCCGCGCACTGCTCAAGCGTCGCTTTCCGGGCCTCGCCGCGGCCCCGGTCGTCGAGACGCGCGTGTGCCAGTACGAGTCCTCCACCGATGGCGACTTCATCGTCGACCGCCATCCGACGCTCGAGAACGTCTTCCTCCTCGGTGGTGGTTCTGGACACGGCTTCAAGATGGGGCCTGCCTTCGGCGAACACGCCGCTGCGGTCGTGCAGGGGCGTGTGCCGGTGCTTCCGATGTTCGCCCTCAAGCGCCTCGCGAATCCGTCAGCCGCACCCACCACGCGCAAGGCCTGACGCACGATCACGTACGCCCATACGCCCCAGACGCCTTCGTAGCTGCTCGCAACTATATCCACCCTTCCCGATGATCCTCGACGCCATCCGTTCGTTTCTCTCCAAGACCACGCCCGTCGACACGCCTGTTGGCGGCAGCGGCCACGGCTCCGCGGCGGACGCCGTCCACGTGGCCGCGTGTGCCCTGCTCCTCGACATCGCGTACGCCGATGGTGAGTTCACCGTGTCGGAGCGCGCGCACTTGGAAGCGGTGCTGGCGCGGCACTTCTCCCTGTCGCCGGACGACGGCCGCGCCCTCATTGCGCTGTGCGAGACAGAGCGGAAGAAGGCGGTGGACCACTTCCAGTTCACGCGGGTGCTGCGCGAGAACTACGACCTCGGCCAGAAGATGGTACTCGCCGAGATCATGTGGGGCCTGGTGCTCGCCGACGGCGAAGTCGCGGACCACGAGCACTACCTCACGCGCAAGATCGCGAACCTGCTCGAGCTCGAAGCGGGATATCTCTCGACGGCCAAGGACAACGCGCAGCGTCACCAGGGGTGAAGAGCCCCCCCGCCTGCGGACGGGGCCTCGTCATCCGTTGCGCGGGGGTGGGAGCGGCCTCACATTTCGGTCCTCTCCCCTGCAGCTGAATGTCGCTCGCCGACGCCATCACGCTGTCCCGCCTTGCCGTGGTCCCGGGTCTCGTGGTCGCTGCCGTCACCGGCGCGACCACGTGGTTCACGGGATTGGTGGCGTTCGCCTTGCTCACGGATGCCATCGACGGACGCGTGGCGCGGTGGCGAGGGACGGCCGGGCCGCGTGGCGC
>JACMLI010000003.1 GCA_014379705.1 Gemmatimonadaceae bacterium | reverse complement strand
TCACGCGCCACAACCCGATCGCCTTGCTCAGGCGCATCGATCCGAGTCGCCTGAGCGAACTCGCGCGTGATCCGCAGTTTCTCGACCTCTACGATCGCGTGGTGACCGAGATGGGCCGCGAGGGCTCGTTCGAAGCGACATGGTTCCACCAGAACTTCGGCGAGGTCCCAGCGCGATCGATCGCGTATTTCTGCGCCGAGTTCGGGCTGCACAACTCGGTACCGATCTATTCGGGGGGCCTGGGCGTCCTTGCCGGGGACCACTGCAAGTCCTCGTCGGATCTCGGCATCCCGCTGATCGGCGTCGGACTCTTCTACCAGAAGGGCTACTTCGACCAGAAGCTCAATCTCGAGGGAATGCAGGAGGATTCCGACGAGCAGTACGACGTCGCGAACACTCCGCTGGAGCGGCTGTACGGTCCCGCGCGAGAGCCCTTCCTTGCCACGGTGAGCACGTTTGGCCGGGTCATTCACGTAGGGGCCTGGCAGATGCGCGTCGGTCGCGTCACCGTCTACCTGCTCGACACGAACCTCGAACAGAACGCTCCCGAAGATCGCGAACTCACCTCCAAGCTCTACACGGGCGGTCCCGATGTCCGGCTTCGGCAGGAGTGGATCCTCGGCGTTGGCGGCGTGCGTGTGCTGCGCGCCGTAGGGGCCGCACCAGCCGCCTGGCACGCCAACGAAGGCCACGCCGCGTTCATGCTCGTGGAACGCGTCCGCGAACTTTGCGTGGACGGTACGGGCTTCGATGCGGCGGTGGCGCAGGTGCGCTCGTCGAGCGTCTTCACCACGCACACGCCGGTGCCGGCCGGTCATGACGCGTTCGACTTCGCCAAGGTCGAAGCGTGCGCCGGCCCGATGTGGACCGAGATGGGCATTGCGCGCGACACCTTCTTCGAGATCGGCCGCCATCCGACGGAGAATCGCGGCCAGTTCCAGATGACGGTGTGCGCGCTGCGGCTGTCGCGCTACGTGAACGGCGTCGCGCGCAAGCACGGCGAGGTCTCACGCGAGATCTGGGCCCCGCTGTGGCCCGATCGGGACATCGCTCGAGTCCCCATCGGCCACGTGACCAACGGCGTGCACAAGGAGACGTGGATGGCCCGCGAGCTCATGGACCTGTTCGACCATGAGTTCGGGCACGAATGGCAGACCCACGTGAACGATGTGGCGTTCTGGGAGCGCGTACTCGACATCGATGACGCCAAGCTCTGGGCGCTCCACGTGGAGCTCAAGACCGCGATGATGACGTTCATCCGCGAAGAAGCGCGGCGACGCTGGGCGCGTCACTGGAAGGAGGCGTCGCACGTGGTCGGTGCGGGAACGCTGCTCAATCCCAACGCGCTCACCATCGGTTTTGCCCGGCGCTTCGCCACATACAAGCGCGCCAGCCTGATTTTCCAGGACGCCGAGCGCCTGCGCACGCTTCTCGTGAATGCGTCGCGTCCGGTGCAGATCATCTTCGCGGGGAAGGCGCACCCTGCCGACCACCCCGGCAAGGACGTGCTCAAGTCGGTGTACGCGTATACGCGCGACTCGCGGTTCGAGGGGCGCGTGGCCTTCATCGAGGACTACGAGCTGCACCTCGCGCATCGTCTCGTCCAGGGCGTCGACTTGTGGATGAACCTCCCGCGCGTGCCGCTCGAGGCGAGCGGCACCAGCGGGATGAAAGCGGCACTGAACGGGGTGCCGCAGCTCTCCACGCTGGATGGCTGGTGGCACGAGGGGTACGACGGACTCAATGGCTGGGCGATTCCCCCGGCGTCATCCCGGGCAACTCCCGACGAGTGGGACGCCGAGCACCTGTACCGTCTGCTCGAGGAGCAGGTGGTGCCGCTCTACTACGGCCACGACGATCGTGGCGTCCCGCACGGGTGGGTCCAGAAGATGAAACATGCCATCCGCGTGGCTGGACAACAGTTCACCTCGCGACGCATGCTCCAGAATTACGCCCGCACGTACTATGTCCCGGCCATGCGGGGCAACGACCAGCCGGACGATCCGCCAACCGCATGAGGTGAGGGGATGGCTGCACGGAAGCCCACCACGAAGCCGCCGATGCCGGTTGCCCCGGCGACGCCCGCCGAGGCCTCGCCGGTGCGCAAGGTGCGCAAGCCACGCCAGGCGGCCGCGATGGTTGCTCCCGTCTCAGAACCAGCCCGCGTCACGCCGTATCCCCTGCTGACGCCGACCGACGAGCCGGTGAGCGTCGTGCACATCGCTGCCGAGCTGGCCCCGTTTGCGCGCACCGGCGGGCTCGGCGAAGCAGTGGCTAACCTCGCGCTGCAGCAGATCCGGGCGGGCCTGACCGTCTCGATCCTCATGCCGAAGTACCAGCAAGTTGGCGATGTGGTGGGCGATTTCGTGCCGGCCAGCGAGCCGTTCAGCGTGCAGGTCGGGCCTCGCACCGAACAGGCGCAGCTCTTCGAGTCGGCGGCCTTGAAGGCGCGCCAGGCCGAGGGCAAGCCGCGCGTGTACTTCATCGGGAACGCGCACTACTTCGACCGCGAGGGCATCTACGGCGACAGGTACGGCGACTACGGCGACAACGCGCAGCGCTGGGCCTTCTTCGCGCTCGCCGCGCTCAATGCGCTGCCGATGGTCGCGGCCCCGCCCGTGATGATGCACGTCCACGACTGGCACGCCGCGCTCGCGCCGGTGTACCTGCGCGCGTACGACACCGGGAAGCCGTTCTTCCGGAAGACGTGGTCGACGTTGACGGTGCATAACGCGGGCTTCCAGGGGCACTTTCCTCCCGCGACGATGGCGGACATCGGGCTGCCGTCGGATTTCTACAACTACCACATGCTGGAGTGGTACGGCAAGGTGAACCTGCTCAAGGGCGGCCTCGCCTGCGCCGACGTCGTGACGACGGTGAGCCCCACGCACGCCCACGAACTGTGCACGCCGGCCGGGGGCTTCGGCCTGCACGACATGTTCGTGGCGATGCGCGACCGCTTTGTGGGCATCCTCAACGGCATCGACAACAAGGACTGGGACCCCGCGACCGACGCCTTCATCGCCGCCAACTATTCGCTGACGGCGCTCGGCAACAAGCGGAAGAACAAGGCCGCCCTGCAGAACATCTTTGGACTTCCGCAGCGGCCGGGGACGCCGATCATCGGGATGAGCGCGCGCATGGTCGCGCAGAAGGGGCTCGACCTCATCCTCGGGTCTCCGGCGTTCCTGTCGCTCGATGCGCAGTTCATCTTCCTCGGCCAGGGCGAGAAGAAGTATGTCGACATCCTGCGTGAGCTCGGGGCCCTCGCCCAGGGGCGCATCGGCGTGCAGACCAACTTCACGGTGGAGCAGGAGCACCGGTTGCTCGCCGGCGCCGACATGATCGTGATGCCGTCGCAGTACGAGCCATGCGGCCTCACGCAGATGCGCGCCCAGCGCTACGGCACGCTGCCGGTTGCCCGTCGCGTCGGGGGGCTGGCCGACACCATCGACGACAACGTCACCGGGTTCCTGTTCGACGATTACACGCAGGCCGCGTTCATCAGCGCCTGTGCCCGCGCCATCGACCACTACCGGCACCCGCAGGTATGGACGGCGATGGTGAAGGAAGCGATGGCCCGCGACTTCGGGTGGCACCGGTCGGAGGCTCGGTATCGTGAGCTCTACCGGCGCGCCATCACGGCGCCGCGGGGGAGGCGTTAGGCGACGCCGGTGCCGCAGACCGACGTCGTCCTCATGCTCCACAGCCACCTCCCGTACGTGCTCAACCACGGCCGGTGGCCACACGGCTCCGACTGGCTCTGCGAAGCCGCCGTCGAGACGTACCTGCCGCTCGTCGAGGCCCTGCGTGACCTCGAAGCCGCGAACGTCGCTGCGCCCGTCACCATCGGGTTCACGCCGGTGCTGGCCAACATGCTCGACCACCCGACCTTCGCCGTCGAGCTGGAGGCGTGGATCGATGCCAGGTTTGCCGACGCCCGCGAGGCGATGCGCGCGATGCGGGGCACGCCCGACGAGGGGCTCATTCCTCTCGTGCGCTTCTGGCAATCGCGCCTGCGCCGCCTCCAGGCGCTCCTCCACGAGATCGGCGGTGACCTCACGGGCCAGTTCCGCGCGATGCAGGAGCGCGAGCGCCTCGAGATCACGTCGTCGGCAGCCACGCACGCCCTCCTCCCGCTCCTCGCCCGCGACGAGAGCGTTCGCCTGCAATTGATCGTTGGGCGATCCGAGCATCGGCGCATCTTCGGGCGCGACCCCGAGGGATGCTGGCTGCCCGAGTGCGCCTACCGCGCCGCCGGCCCGTGGGCGCCGTGGCCCGGGGCGTCCCATGCGG
>JACMLI010000260.1 GCA_014379705.1 Gemmatimonadaceae bacterium | reverse complement strand
GGAAGAAAACGACGCATCGTAAGCGGGGGTTGTGGCGAGCCCAAACCTACCCTGCGTCCGCCAACCCGCCCACCCGCCCACCCGCCCGCCTGCCCCTACCCCCCCGTCCCCTGATGCCGCGTGTACTTGACCGTGAACGACCGCGCGATCGGGTCGCGCCACCGCGTGAAGCCGTCGGCCGTCTGCCCATCGTTGAACACGATGAAGAGGCCGGTCCCCGCCGTGTTGAGCCACGCGAAGCGGAGGTTCGAGGTAAACACCTGCTGCTGGTTGTTGTACTGCGTCAGCGACTGGAAGAAGACGCGCGGCGTGAAGAAGTACGCGAACTTGACGCCGAGCAGTTTCCGGATGAACTCGCCCTGGTCGAGCTTCACGTCCTGGTAGTCGAGCAGCAGCGACGACGAGATCGACGAGCCCTTCCGCGCCGTGAGCGTGATGCTGCCGCCATTGCGCGTGCCGTTGTAGAACGGGCCGAAGTCCGTCCGGCCGCTGAGTGACAGCGGTGCACTCGGGTTGGAGCTGAAGTCGAAGCCGAGCGTCGCCCAGTCGTAGGAGCCTACCGGAATGTCGATCCCGGGCGCGATCGAGAAGGGCACCTGCAGCCCCTCGTGGGTGACGTTCATCTCCGGACCGAAACGGGCGCCGCTGTTGAACTCGACTTCCGTCAGGTCCACGTGGATCGCGCCGTTCTGGTAGTAGCCATCCATGTTGTAGTAGCCGCGCCAGCTCGCGTGCGGATTCCACTGGCGGACGCGCTTCCAGTTCGTGCTGCGGACCAGGCGCATCCCCGAGATGTCGTAGAGCCGGTAGCCGGCGGGCCGGCTCATGAACCCGACTTCGGGATTGAAGTCCTCACCCACCTGCAGGTAGCGCACGCTGTTGCTCCAGTCGCGCGTCTTGTACTCGGCGCGACCGCTGAAGGCGGCGTCATCGCCATTGCGCCCCTTCGTCTGCGACTTCGAGCCCCAGCCGTCAAACGTCCACGCCTGCCCGACCCCCAGGCGTCCGTCGGCCCCGAACACGCGATTGTAGTCGTCGCTCTCGCCCATCCGCTGGCGTTGCACGCCGATCACGCCGAAGCGCGAGCGCGAGGAGATCTCCTTCGTCACGCGCGCCACGCTGTACGAGTTGCCATTGAGCGAGCCCACGTCATCGGTGAACATCTGCAGGGCACCGATCGTCAGCCCGCTCACGCGTCCCGTGACGCGTCCGCCGCCGATGATCGGCGTGACCTGCCCGAGCGAGTCGATGCCGATGCGCCGCGTGAAGAAGAGGTCCACCGCCTGCGGCGTGCCCGCCGAGAACACGCCAGCGTTCTCGAGGAAGAACGGTCGCTTCTCGGGGAAGAAGATCGGGAAGCGCGTCAGGTTCGTGCGCTGCTCGTCCACCTCCACCTGGGCAAAGTCGGTATTGTAGGTGAGGTCGAGCGTCAGGCTCGGCGTGATGCCGTACTTCGCGTCGGCGCCGACCTCTGCAGGCGTGCGGAATTTCGACTCGGTCGCGTAGTTGCGCGTCGACTGGCCGAGCACGTATGGCGTGACCGTCGAAATGCGGTTGACGGGGACCTGGATCCCTTCGAGCGACCCCGCCTGCGAGAGCCGGTTGATGTTGAACTGGCGGTTCACGCGCGACCACAGCGCTTCCTCATTTCGGCGCCGGATGCCCCGCATGATGTTGAAGCCCCACGTCTGCGTGGCGCCGCCGCCGTAGCGGATCGTCGAGAAGGGGATGCGGAACTCGGCGTACCATCCGAGCGAATCGGTGTGCGTGGCGACGTTCCAGGACGCGTCCCAATTGAGGTTCACACCGCCCATCGAGCCCGCCTGCGCGCGCGTCTGGCCCGAAGCGAACACGCCTCCCCCTTCGCCTTCGCGCACGATCTGCGCGTCGTGCTCGACGCCGGAGGGCGTGGTTCCGAACAGGAAGCCGTTCTGCCGGTCGCGATACGTGTCGAGGATGAAGGCGAAGTAGTCGGAGTTGGTCAGCGTCACGTCGCGGATCTTCTCGCTCGGCACGATGGATCCCGCGTCACGGTCGAAGAGCCACGCGGCCACGTACAACGCCTGGCCATCGGTCGCCACGCGGACCTCGGTGCGTTCCGAGACCGGGTTCCCCTCGACGGGCTCGCGCTGCACGAAGTCCGTGAAGAGCTGGGCATCCCTCCAGACGGCGTCGTCGAGGCGCCCGTCGATCACCGGAGGAGTCGTCGTCACGGCGACCTTGCCGCTCCGGCCTGACCCGGTGGGCACCAGGGAGGTAGGCGCCTGCGCGGAGAGCGGGGCGGTGGCGGCAAACAGCGCGGTGCACGCCACGGCGCGCATCAGGTGAAGCGACATTGATGAGTTACAAATGAATGGGGGGGCGTGCCGGGGGGAAAATAGGTCGTGGCCCACACCCACGACACTACCCGAGTCGCCGAGCCACGAATTGTCAGCCCGAGGAACGGTCATCCCGGACCGGCGAAGCCGCGAACTGTGCGCCCGGTCCCGCGACGCCAGCAACTGTCACCCCGGTCCTGCGACGCCAGCAGCTGTCATCCCGGTCCGGCGAAGCCGAGAACTCCGGTCCCGCGACGCCAGCAGCTGTCATCCCGGTCCTGCGACGCTGCAACTGTCATCCCGGTCCGGCGAAG
>JACMLI010000259.1 GCA_014379705.1 Gemmatimonadaceae bacterium | reverse complement strand
TCGTCATGGGAGCGCCTAACGGCGGAGCACCGGAACGCCACCTGACGACGGCGGTCACCGTGCTCACCGCCGACCAGATCGCGCAGCGCGGCCAGACCAACATGGAGGAGCTCTTCCGGAGCGGTATCCCTGGTGTGGTCGCCTGGAACCTGGGCGCGACCGGCCCGTTCGCGCAGATCGGCTCGGTGCGCGGGTCGAGTTCGTTCACCACCAACTATCTCAAGACATACATCGACGGCATCGAGTTGGCGACGCCGTATCTCCTCTTCGCGATCGACCCGTTCAGCGTCGAGCGGATCGAGGTCATACGCGGTCCGCAGGGCTCGGCCCTCTACGGTTCCGACGCGATCAGCGGCGTGGTGCAGGTGGTGACGCGCAAGGGGACGCTGGGCAGCGACTGGCGCCCGCGAGCCATCGCGTCGCTGGCGGGGGGGCTCGTGGAGAGCGACTTCGCCGATCGGGCGAAAGGTGCGCAGCGGCACTCGGCGATGCTGTCGTCGGGCGGCACGATGTCTTCGTTAGGTTTCGGCGGGACGTTCGAGGGACGGGGGGCGCTGGTTCCTGGCGCGAGTTCGGGCTACCGCGGCGCCTACGGAGGCGTGCGCCACATCGCCGGTCGGCTGCGCCTGGAGGGGACGATGCGCTACGCCGACGTCCGGTTCACGGCGCCGTCCAGTCCCCTGCTCGCGACCAACGTGGCGGCCGCCGATCTTCGCCCCTTCCTCGGCGATCAGCAGATCGAGCACGAGACGTACGGAGTCACGGCCGATTACCAGGCACATGCCCGGTGGCGTCATACGCTCGTCGTCGGCATCGACCGCAACGCGGGCGCCATCGCTCCGCAGCGCGAGCAGACCACCGTCGCCGATGCATTGTTAGGCGCGACCGAGGAACGGGTGAGCAGGACGTCGTATCGGTACAGCACCACCCTGGACGCCGAGTCGGCGGGGGGCACGAAGGCGACATTCACGGCGGGGATCGAGCACTCGCGACTGGAGCGCCAGCGACTCGGCTTCAAGGCCGTGCTCGAGGGCAACGGGACGGGACTGGCGTCGTTGTACAGCGACCTGGTGGACAACACCGGAATCTTCGGCCAGTTCAAGTTCGCCATGAGCGACGCGCTCTTCCTGTCGGCGGGCGTGCGCAGCGAGCGCAATAGTGCCTTTGGCGAGGATTATGGCACGGCCCTCTCGCCCATGGTCGGCGCCGCGTTCGTTCGCCCGTTAGGCGGTGCCACGTTGAAGGTGCGCGGCGCTTACGGAAAGGGCATCAGGCCGCCGCCGCCCAGCGCGCGACGCTCGATCCAGACCGTGTTCTTCCGCCAGCTTCCCAATCCCGACCTTCGACCCGAACAGCAATCGGGGATCGAGGGTGGGATCGAGCTCTACGCCAGCGATCACGCGTCGCTCTCGGTCACGGCCTACGATCAACTGGCGGAGGGGCTGATCCAGCAGGTCGTGCCGGCGCCGCTGATGGCGTCCAAGACCATTCAGTACCAGAACGTCGGGAAGATCGAGAACCGGGGCGTGGAACTGGAGGGGAGTGCTCGCGTTGCGTCGCTGCGGGCGGATGTCGCCTTCTCCCTCACCGACAGTCGCGTGGTCGCGCTGGCAGGGACGTATACCGGAGACCTCGCGGTTGGCGACCGCGTACCCGAGGTGCCCGTCTCGTCAGGCACCGGGTCGCTGTCGTGGCAGCACCGGCGGGCGCGGGCGACCTTTGGGGTCAACTACATCGGTTCGTGGACGGGCTACGACTGGCTCGCATACTATGACGGCGCCATCGGGGCCAGTTTCGCGAGTCCGACACTGCGCGGCTATTTCATGCGGTACCCCTCGATCACCAAGCCCTTCGCGGCCTTCTCGATGGATCTTGGGCGCGACGTGTCGTGGATGCTGCGGGTGGACAACCTCACCAACGTACAGAGCAGCGAGCGCGACAACCTGCAGATCTCTGCCGGGCGGACGACCATGCTGGGATTCCGGATCGGGCGTTAGGCTGCATCGCGTACGTGGGTTTGCGAATTGCTGCGGACCGGGTACCCTGAGGAAGCCTCTGAGGTCAGAGGTCAGCCCCTCAAGCCTCCGGCATCAAGCCTGAGAAGAATTCCCGCGATTCCCGCTACCGCGATCACGGCCGGTTCCGGAATCTTCCTGAAGCAGAGCAGCAGGGCGAGCGTGACGAGTCCGATCGCCAGCGTTGGCAGGTCGATCACCGCCCGCCGACCGAGCACGAAGGCGGCGCCGGCAATCGCACCGGTCGCTGCTGCGGTGACGCCCTGCACGAAGGCCTTCACGCTGCGGTTTCCCACGACGCGCTTGAAGTACGGCGCCGCGACGATGGTGATCAGGTAGACCGGAAGAAAGACCCCCAGCGCTGCGATGATGGCACCTAACGGCCCCGCCGTCAGGTAACCGATGAACGCGACGGTGATGACCACCGGCCCCGGCGTGATCATCGACACTGCCACCGCGTCGATGAATTGCCGCTCCGTGAGCCATCCGAACCCCTCGACGACGCCACCGTACAGAAAGGGCACAATCGCCAGCCCGCTGCCAAAGACGACCGCGCCCCCCTTGAAGAAGAACCAGAGGATCTGCCACAGCACGTCCGAGCCTGCCGGTCCGTGCAAGCCGGTCGTCAGCCAGGCGGGGAGGGCCGCTGGCATCGCCAGCATGCCTAACGTCTGCCCGACGCCGGCTCCGCGCCCGCCGAGCCAGCCACCCCTCAACACGAGGAGGAGGACGCCACTCGCGACAAAGACCCAGAGTATCTCGGATTCAGTCCACGCGACGACCAGGGCATTCACCGCGAACACGCCCCAGAGCAGCGCGTCGCGCGCGAGAGTCAGCTTGGACAGCTTGACCACGCTGCGTACGATGATCGCGATCACCGCCGCCCCGATGCCGTAGAAGGCCCCCTGCATCCACGCAAGCCCGCCGAAACGGAGATACGCGACCGAGAGCGCAAGCACCATCAGGAAGGATGGCAGGACGAACGCGAGCCCGACGACCGTGGCGCCGGCAACGCCCGCGCGTACCCACCCGAGATAGAACGCGAGTTGCGCCGCCAATGGCCCCGGGGCGAGTTGCGCCAGGGCGAGCCCCTCCCGGTAGTCTGCCTCGCTGAACCAGCCCCGCTGCTCGACGAGATCGCGCTGCATGTAGCCCACCAGCGCGATGGGTCCG
>JACMLI010000028.1 GCA_014379705.1 Gemmatimonadaceae bacterium | reverse complement strand
GCCAGCGTCAGCGAGCCGTCGCCCTGCGTCGCGCCGCTCACCGTGAAGGCGGCCGGGTTGGCCACCAGCACGCCGCCCTTGAACGGGGCGGGCGTGGAGGACAGCGACACGATGAGCACCGCGGACGCGAACGGCTGCGCGTTGCTCAGCGCGAGGAATCCCGACGAGCCCGCATCCAGCTTGCCGATGCCTTCCAGCACCGGCGCACCGAGCGTGCCGGGGAGGCTGCTGCCCAGGTCGGTCCACGGGCTGAACAGCGCCTCGGCCTTCTTGTACGCATCGTTGGCCACGAGGATGCCGTTCTTGCGGCCCGGGATGTCGTCCACGGGCGGATGGATGCCGCCCCAGATGCGCGACAACGAGCTCTGGTCGGACGCGTCGTAGTACGACACGAACTGCAGCTTCACGTCCACGCTCGGACCCTCCTCGAAGACGAGGTACTGGTTCTGCGGGCAGATGAACTCGCCGAGGCCGCCGGGGAAGTATTTCGAACCGGTGAGCTTGTCCATGATCGTCGCGCCGGCGCGGCTGTACGTCGCGTGGCCCGAGGTGTAGCCGCCGAACGGCGGCGTCACGAAGGACGGGCGCTGGTACGGCCACCAGTAATCACCGAGGAGCCAGCCCACGCCGGCGACATCGGTGGCCGGATCGGCGATGAAGTCCGGGCCGCGCCACGAGCGCACGGCGACCTCGCCCACCGAGCCCGCCAGGTGCTCCATCTTGGCGTTCGGGCCGGTGTTCTCGTCGGTGACCATCTCGATGAAGCCCGGGATGAGCGGCAGGCCCTCGGGATGGTAGTTGGGCAGCAGGGGGTCGGACGACTGCCCGCGGTCCGCCATCGCGCGGATGGCGCTGATCGGACGCACGTGGTCGTACAGGCCCTTGATGCTCCAGCACGTGACGGCGGTGTCGTGCATGTTGCCGCCCATCGCGATGTAGCCCTTCACGTCCCACTCGAGGTCGTTGACGATCGGGCCCTTGCCGCCGATGCGCTTCTCCAGGAACGGGCTGTCGGAGACGTGGTTGAGGATGGTGAACCAGTGGCCCGGCGGCGTCTCGGACGAGGGACCGTCCGCCCAGAACTCGGCGAGGCAGCGCGAGTAGTCGCCGCGCGGCACGATCTGCGGCGCGTACGGCTGGCCCGTCACCGGGTTGAGCGCGTAGCCCGTGCCGTTGTCGCCACCTTCGAGGAAGTCATAGAAGTCGTTGTACTCGGCGATGCCCCCGGGCAGCGTGGAGTTGCCGAGGCTGTTGGGCGAGGCGTCCATCATCACGCCGTCCGACGGATCGAGGTGCGAGCCCCACGTGACCACCATCGTGAAGGTGTTGACGTAGTCCGCCGCGCTCGGCGTGCCGAGCTGCGGGGGCGGACCCGGGTCGTGATAGACGTAATGGTCGTAACCATCCTTGAAGTGGATCTGCAGGTCGTCCGTGGACAGCGAGAAGGGCTTCACCGCGCCCCACTCCGCGCCCATGAACTTGGCCGACCCGCCGGGAACCGGGTTCCCGTTCTGGTCGATGAAGAACTCGATGGCCAGCGGCTGCCAGTTGTTCGGGAACAGCAGCGTGGGGTTGCCGTGCACGCCCGGGATGAGCGGCGCGTTCTTGGCCACGTAGAACTGGTTGGCGTAGTTGCCGGCCTCGTTGGAGCCGTCCGTGAAACCGAAGGCGATGATCGTGGCCGCGATGCGGTTGCCGATGGCGGCGGGCGAGTTGCCGTTGAGCCCCACGTCGTCCTTGTCGTAGCCGAGTGAGGCCATGAGCAGGTCGAACTTGGGCAGCACGACGGCCGCGCCCGGCGAGCTGGCATAGCGGTGCTTCAGCAGGCGGTACGCCGCGAAGCTGATCGACTCGCTGCGCCACGCGTCCACGTTCGGGCTGTCCGTCGCGTGGTTCTCCTGCAGGAAGATCGGGCGCGCGGTGAAGTCGTAGGTCGCCCACGCGTCCCACATCGCCGCGGACACGTGATAGAGGTGGCGCGCGGTGACGACCGGGCGCGCCAGGTCGTGGCGGATCGCGTCGAGGTGCGCCTCATTCCACTGGCGCGCAGCACTCCGCCGCGACGGCGAGCACGACGAGTGCCGACGCACGCGCCAGGCCGCTCCGGAGATTCGTCGAAAGTCGGAAACGATGAAGCTTCATGGTGAGTTCCTCGTGAGTGCTTGCGCGTGTCGCGCCGAGCGACACTCCGCTGCGTTGATGTCGCGGGCCGTTCGCGGGCCGCACGATTGCAGCCGCTGAACGGATGCGGGCGGGGAGCGTACACCATGCGAGGCGCCGCGTGTGAGCTCGAGCAGCGTCGCGCGCGCGCGAACGCCTGATCTGCAACGCGGCGCGACGGCGAAGGCACGCGGCGCGACGGCGTAG
>JACMLI010000258.1 GCA_014379705.1 Gemmatimonadaceae bacterium | reverse complement strand
CGGCGAACGCAGTGAGCTCGCTGCGTGGTGTCATCCCGGTCCGGCGAACGCAGTGAGCCGAGAACCGGGACCCAGGGTCACTAGCCAGCTACGACACGGGGTCCCGGATCTGCGCTCGCTATTCGCTCGCTTGTCCGGGATGACAGAGGGGGGCGCTCGCAATTCGCTCGCTGGTCCGGGATGACAAAGGGGGGCGCTCGCAGTTCGCTCGCTGGTCCGGGATGACAAAGAGGGGGCGGTCGCCTAATCGCTCGCTTGTCCGGGATGACAAAGAGCGTCCAGGTTGGGCGCGGGTGACGGGCTGACGCGCTAACTTCACCGCCCATGCGCATCCTCGCGATCCTCGTCTCCACGCTCACGCTCGCAGCGACGCTGTGGGCCGGGTTCCGGGGTGCGGGCCCCCTTCCGCCGCTCGGCGCGTTCCTTGATCCGATCCGCGGCGCCTGGTCCACCGTGTCGACGACGGAGCATCCCATGGCTTCGACGGACGCGATTCCCGGACTGACCGGCCAGGTGGATGTGCGCTACGACGTGCGCGGCGTGCCGCATATCTTCGCCACGAACGAGGGCGACCTGATGCGCGCGTTAGGCTACGTGGTCGCGCGGGATCGACTCTTCCAGCTCGAGGTGCAGGTGCGGGCGGGCGCCGGGACGCTCACGGAACTCGTCGGGCGCGTCGCCATGCCGGCCGACAGTGAAACTCGCCACCTCGGGCTGCCGCGATCGGCGGAGCGCACCCTCGCGTCGCTGGCGGACGACGCCCCCGGGAAGCGCTTCGCGATCGCGTATGCCGCCGGTGTGAATGCGTACCTCGATGGGCTCACGGCCGATCGTGTGCCGGTGGAATACAAGCTCCTCGGACGACGCCCCATGCGCTGGGAGCCCGTGTTCGCCATGCACCTCGCCAATCGCATGGCGTACACCCTGAGCTACAGCGCAGACGAGCGCTCCCGCCTTGCCGCCGAAGGCCTCGTCGGGCGGGCGGCGGCGGAGGGCGTTTTCCCCGTGGCGTCGCCGATCCAGGAGCCGATCCAGCCTAACGGGACCGGGGCCCCGCGGTACGATTTCCGCACCCTTCCCGCGCCGGGAACCCCCGACTCGCAAGTCGCCGCGCTCCTCCCACTCCTTCCCGCGCCTACCCCCGACGCGGACGCCGCGATCCCCCGGCTCTTCGCGTCGAACAACTGGGCCGTCGCGCCGTCGCGCAGCCGCTCCGGACACGCGCTCCTCGCTGGCGATCCGCACCTCGAGCTCACGCTCCCGAGCATCTGGTTCGAGACGCACCTCGTGATCCCCGGACAGCAGGATGTGTATGGCGTCACGATTCCCGGGTCACCCGGGGTCGTCATCGGCTTTACCCGCGACCTTGCCTGGTCGCTCACCAACACGGGGGCCGATGTCGTCGACTTCTACCGCGAAACGGTGGACGACGATGGCAAGCCCGCGCGCTACCTGCTCGACGGCGCGTGGCGCGAGATCGAGCTGCGCGAGGAGCTGTACCACGGAAAGGCGGGCGAAGTCCTGCGCGTGGACACCGTGCGATTCACGCATCGCGGGCCGTTGCATCGCGGGGGCGGTGAGTGGGTCTCGATGCGATGGACCGCGTACGAGCCGAGCGACCTGGCCGCGGGGTTCCGCGGGGCGTCGCGGCAGGTGACGGCCGGCGCGTTCCTCGATACGCTGGCGGCGTACATGCACGTGCCGGCGCAGAACGTGATCGTCGCCGACCGCCAGGGGAACATCGCCATTCGCTCGACCGGGCACTTCCCCATCCGTCCCGGTGATGGCGGCGGCGTGGCGATTCGCGATGGCTCGCGATCGGACAGCGACTGGCAGGGATTCTGGCCGGTGAGCGCGTACCCGCAGGCGATGAATCCACCGCAAGGGTTCCTGGCGTCGGCGAACCAGCAACCGATCGACCCGGCCCTGAACCCGCGCTTCCTGGGCACGGACAAGGACTTCGAGGCATGGCGCGCGCTGCAGATCAATCGGCTGCTGCGGGGGAACGCGCAGGTGACGCTCGACGACATGCGCGCGTACCAGACGAGTCCCGGCAGCGTGCGCGCTGAAGCGTTCGCCCCGTACTTCCTCGCGGCGGTGGCGGCAAAGCAATCAATGGCGACAACGTCGCCGGCACTGGCTGCTGCCGACGCGATCCTGCGACGCTGGGATCGTGAGTACAGCGCGGTGAACGGGTCGAGCGCCCTCTTCGAGCGCGCGATGCGTGAGCTGACGCGTCGCACGTGGGACGAGCTGGTGCCAGAGGGAAAGACGGAGCGCGTGGCCACGCCCACGACGCACGTCCTCCTCGCGTTGCTCGCCGATTCAGCGAATGCCTGGTGGAACGACGTGCATACCGCAGGCGTCGTCGAGACGCGGAACGACATCCTCGTCGCGTCGCTCGAGGCGGGCTACGACAGCCTTGTGGCGCAACTTGGCCCCCCGCGCCCCGATCGTTGGTCGTGGGGACGCGTGGGTGCGGTGAACGTGCGGCACCTCCTTGGCCTCGCGGGGTTTTCGCGGCGTGGGCTTGCGGTGAATGGCGGGCCCGGGACGCTCAACCCCTCGGGCCCCAGCGGCTTCGGGTCGAGCTGGCGGATGGTGGTGGAGCTGGGCGACCGTGTGCGCGCGTTAGGCACGTACCCGGGCGGGCAGAGTGGCAACCCGGCGAGCGCGCGGTACGACGACCGTCTGCAGTTCTGGACGCGCGGGGACCTCGAGCTGCTCTACTTCCCCCCGGCGCTCGACTCGGTGGTTCCGGCGCAGGTGCGCGCCGCGCTCACCCTGCGGCCGAGGTAACCGCCGATGCCCTTCCTCCGGCTCCTCATCCTCGCCATCGCGATCGCGTTAGGCACCGTGCTCGTCGCCTGGTGGACGGTCCCGATCCTCGCGGCCGCGTATGGGCTCCTTGCCGCCGGCACGAAGCGCCCCGGGCTGCTGGCGGCTGCGGCCGCCGTCGCGGGGTGGGGGGGCTACCTCTCGATCCTGTCGTTCGGCGG
>JACMLI010000257.1 GCA_014379705.1 Gemmatimonadaceae bacterium | reverse complement strand
GTGGCGCCCGACGCACCTGCTGGGGACGCGGGTCTCGGGCAAGGCGTTAGGCATCGTCGGCATGGGGCGGATCGGCCGGGCAGTGGCAAGGCGCGCCGGCCAGGGCTTCGGGATGCGCGTCTCCTACTGGTCGCGGACCCGCCTCCCCGAAGCCGAGGAGCGGGTGCTGGGTGTCAGCTGGAGACCGACGCTCGACACCCTCGTTTCGGGTGCAGACTTCGTCACGCTGCATTGCCCCGCGACTCCTGAAACGCGTCACCTCATCGATGCGGCCGCACTGCGTCAGTTCCGCCCGCACGCGTTCCTCGTGAACACGGCGCGGGGGGATGTGGTGGACGAGGCGGCCCTCCTGGAGGCAATGAACGCCGGCACGATCGCTGGAGCGGCGCTCGACGTCTTCGATGGCGAGCCCTCCGTGAACCCGGCGATCCTCGCCCGCCCCGACATCGTCACGTTGCCTCACCTGGGCAGTGCCACCGTGGAATCGCGCGTCGCGATGGGAGAGCGTGCGCTGCGCAACATCACGGCGTTTGTCGAGGGAGTCGAGCCGCCGGACCGCGTGGTGTAGTGCGCCGACGCGCTCGCTTGTGGCGCTTGCCAGGCGGTCAATAGCTTTCCTCCCCTCGGCAGCGCGGTGCCCCGCGGCTTCAGGGCCCGTTCCCCCCGCATCCCACCTCTCGTACATGTCCCTGGAAATCTCCGCGCGCGCCGGACGCGCCGCGTCTGCCACCACGCCGCTGCTCGCCTGCCTCGTGGCCACCGGTGACGGCCTCCCCGCCGCGCTGCGGGAGCTCGACAAGTCGTTAGGCGGCGCGCTGCGCCGCTCGTTCGACCGCCGGGACTTCCGCGGCAACCGCGACGAGACGTTCCACCTCGTGGGCGGGCGCAAGGGTCCGCGGCGCATCGTCCTCGTCGGCATGGGGTCGCCGAAGGATCGCCCTGCGGCGGTGCGTCGTGCCGCGATGCTCGCCGCGCGCTTCGCGCACAGGGCCGGCGTCGGTGCCATGACAATCGTGGCGGCGGGCACGCCAGCCGCGGAACTCGAACAGCTCGTCATTGGCGCGCAGCTCGGTGGCTGGGAATACACCGAGATGAAGACGCCGCCGCCGGAGAAGGATCGTCGCGCGCCGCTCGAATCCCTCGTGCTCCTCGTGGACGACGTGAAGGCTGCTGCCGAGCCACTGCGTACGGGCCGCGCGATCGGCGCCGGCTACGACCTCGCGCGCCGCCTCGCCAACAGCCCGGGCAACGTCTGCACGCCCGAACTCCTCACCGAGACGGCGCGCACGATCGGCAAGACGCACGGCCTCAAGGTGACGGTGCTCGGCCGCAAGGAGATGGAGAAGGAGAAGATGGGGTCGTTCCTCTGTGTCGCGCAGGCGACGACGCAGGATCCGCGGCTCTGCGCCATGGAGTATCGCAAGGGTCCGAAAGACCAGGCGCCCGTCGTGCTTGTCGGCAAGGGGCTCTGCTTCGATACGGGCGGCATCTCGATCAAGCCCGCCGAGCGCATGGAGTTCATGAAGTTCGACATGTGCGGCGCGGCGGGCGTGCTGGGCGCCATGGAAGCGATCGCCCGCCTCGGACTCGCGATCAACGTCGTCGGCGTGTTCGGCGCGACGACCAACATGCCGGGATCCAACGCGGTAAAGCCGGGGGACATCGTCACGGCCTCGTCAGGCAAGACCATCGAAATCATCAACACCGACGCCGAGGGTCGCCTGGTGCTGGCCGACGTGCTGCACTGGGTCAAGCGCTTCAAGCCGGCGGCCGTCATCGACGCGGCGACGCTCACGGGAGCCTGCGTCGTGGCCCTTGGCAACACCACGACCGGCGCCCTCGGTAACGACGACGCGCTCATGCAGGAAGTGATCGAGGCGTCGCGACGCGCGAGTGAGCCCGCATGGCAACTTCCCCTGACTGACGAGTACAAGGAGCAGATCAAATCGGTGGTGGCCGACATCAAGAACACCGGTGGGCGGGCCGGCGGGGCCATTACAGCGGCAGCCTTCCTCAATGAGTTCGTCGAGTATCCATGGGTGCACCTGGACATCGCGGGCACGGCCTATACGGAATCCGACCTGACGGTGATGCCGGTCGGAGCCACGGGTGTGCCGGTCGGGACCTTCGTCGAGGTCGTGCGGAGGCGCGCCAGCTGACGCACCTCGGTCGATGGCTTCGACGCGCCGGCCTCGGCCTCCTGGTCGGGGCCGTTTTGCACACCCCGGCGGGAGCCCAGGCCCGTGACACGCTGCGCACGCGGGCCGATTCGCTGCGCGCCGATTCCGTCGCGCGCGCGCGCTTGCGTGCCGACTCGATCGCGTTGGCGCGCCGCGACAGCCTCGTGTCCGACTCGCT
Organism: Gemmatimonadaceae bacterium; assembly: GCA_014379705.1. Lineage (GTDB taxonomy): Bacteria > Gemmatimonadota > Gemmatimonadetes > Gemmatimonadales > Gemmatimonadaceae > RBC101. The sequence goes on along the minus strand of JACMLI010000257.1, from coordinate 10,975 downwards.
GATGCGTGAAGACCTGGAGATCATCGCCCAGCAGGCCAAACGCGCGGATTCCATCAAGGCGCCCATCACCAGGGCCGAGTCGCCGGTCCTCACCGAACATCCGGGCGTGTTGCACTGGACGCGCGAGCAGATCGGCTCCGCAGGGGCGCTGACGTTAGGCGATCTCCTCGAGGCCATCCCCGGCTTTACCGTGTTCCGCAGCGGGTGGATCGGGTCACCGGAGCAGGGGGCGTTTCTCGGGGACTTCCGCACCGTGCGCGTGTTCTACGACGGCCTGGAGATGGACCCCCTCGATCCGCGTGCCGGAGGCGTGCCCGACCTCTCGTTCATTCAGCTGTGGCAGCTCGAGGACGTGAGGATCGAACGTGGGGCCACGGAGCTGCGCGTGTACCTGCGCAGCTGGAACGTCCGGAGCGTGACGCCCTCGACCCGCGTCGACATCGGCACGGGAGACCTGTCGACGAACGCCTACCGCGGCTACTTCGGGCGCCGCTTCTCGCGCGGCGAGGTCCTGCAGCTCGGCGCGTACCAGTACTCCACGCGCGATCCGCGCACGATCGGCGACGCCGACCAGCTCTCCCTCTTTGGTCGTGCGGGATGGGCCGCGCGCGGGTTCAGCGTCGACGCATCGTTCCTGCGCACGCGTCGCGAGCGCACCGAGCAGCTGCGCGCCATCGAACGCGACAACCTGCCCGCGCTCGATGCAACCCTGACCAACGCCTACCTGCGAGCGGGCTGGGTGGACACCACACGAGGCATGTGGGCGCAGCTGATGGCCGGATCGCAGGCACTGCGGCAAGGACGACTCATCGACTCCACGGCTGGGACGGACACGGCGGCAGTTGACAGCAGCGAGATTCGCCTGAGCCGACCGCAATACCTCGCGGCGGTCGGGTGGTCGAGGCGTTCCCTCAGCCTTTCGGCGACGACGCGGGTGCGCAACATCAACGGCACGTCGTTCATCTCGCCGATGCTCCGCGGGTCATGGGAGACGTCGCGCCTGGTGCTCTCGGGGACGGCGGAGCGCAGGGACGAGGTAGAGCTGACACGAGTCGAGGGATCGGCGCGGCTCGAACCCTTGCCATGGATTGCTCTGAGCGGCGCGGCCAGCCGGACGAGCTTCGACGACAAGACACTCTCGGGGAAGCCGTTGGCGTATCGCGGCGAAGTGGCGGTGCGCTTCCGCCGCATGTGGGCGGGCGTCGGCTATCTCTCGCGCGATCCTGTGCGCCTTGCCGCGCCCGTCGTCTTCGACACCGGCTTTCGCGCGGTGGGCGACTCCGCGAGCGCTACCGGGACGTTTGTCACAGCGCGCGGCAAGTTCTGGAAGGACATCGGGGTCGACCTGGCCGCCACCAAGTGGGGCGCCGAGCGCGGTTTCCGGCCGACATATCAGGCGCGGACGCGGTTCTACATCGACACGAGCTGGCCCTCCCGCTTCCCATCCGGCAACCTGAACATCCTGTTCGCGGTCACGCACGACTACCGCACCCAGGTACCCTTTCTTCTCGATGACGGGGTGATCCTCCGGTCGAACCAATACCGCACGCTCGGGATGCAGCTCGAGATCCGGCTCCTGCAGGCCACGCTGAGCTATCAGTTCCGGAACGTCCTGAACGAGGCATACGAGCAGGTGCCTGGCTTCCTGGCCCCTCGTCCGGTGCAGTTCTACGGGGTGCGCTGGAACTTCTTCAATTGACAAGGTTGTTGTGCCACAATAAGTTGCGCCCCCTACCATGATCCGAAGCATGACGGGGTATGGCGCCGCCAGCGGGCACGTTGGCGCTCGGCGCGTCTCAGTGGAAATCCGGTCCGTCAATCACCGGTTTTTCAACGCGACCATTCGTCTCCCGAACGAGCTGTCCCGCTGGGAGGGCGAGGTCCGAGAAACCCTTCGGAAGAAGGTCTCTCGGGGGCACGTGACCTTGAGCGCCCGCTCCGAGAGCTCGGATGTGGCCAGCCTCAGTGTGGACGAGGCAAAGTTCGCGTCATACGTCGAGCTCATGCGGCGCCTGCAGGCGCGTCATGGCCTCGGAGGCTCGATCGACGCGGCCGCCATCCTTCGCTTTCCAGACGTGATGGCTTCGGCCCCCGAGGCCGACGACTCCAACGTCGCGGAACTCGTGGCGCTGGTCGATGAGGCTGTGGAGAGCCTGGGGGCGTCGAGGGCCGAAGAAGGGCGCCGCCTCGCCGACTTCCTCCTGGAACGCCTCACGGTAGTAGAGGGGGCCCTGGCCCGCGTCATCGCGCGCGTACCTGAGCGCCTGATCGCCCACCGGGATCGTCTCCGCACGGCGGTAAAGGAGCTCACAGACGGGATCGTCATCGACGAGCAGAGGCTGGCGGTCGAGATCGCGCTGCTGGCCGAGCGCCTTGACGTCGAGGAGGAGATGTCCCGCTTCGCGTCACACAACCTCTCGTTCCGGAAGACGCTGGGGTCTTCGGGGGAGCCGGTCGGCAAGCGGCTCGGGTTCCTGCTTCAGGAGATGCTGCGGGAAGCGAATACGACGGGAAGCAAGGCAAACGACGCGACGATCCTTGGTGACGTGGTGATCATCAAGGAGGAACTGGAGCGGCTGCGCGAACAGGTGGAAAACCTCGAGTGAACCCGTTCCCCTTGATCCTTTCCTCCGCCAGACGGGGAGGAAAGACGACCATCCGGCAGCTGCTCCTGAAGCGCCGCAGCGATGTCGGGTACTCGGTGTCATGCACGACCCGCGGCGCACGCCCCGGGGAGGAGGACGGCCGGGACTACCACTTTTTGACCCTGGACGAGTTCTCCCGCCGGCGGGCCGGAGGTGACTTCGCAGAGCACGCCGAAGTCCATGGGAACCAGTACGGGACGCTCAAGGCCGAGGTCGACCTGGTCTTTTCGACCGGTCGGCACGTCGTTATGGACATCGATGTGCAGGGAGCGCGGCAATTCGTCGCCGCCTACCCCGAATCGGTGTTAGTTTTCCTGCTTCCCCCGTCGGCGGAGGCGCTGGTCGGCCGACTGACGGGGCGCAAGACGGAGGATCCGGCGACGACCCTCCGCCGGCTGACCGGGGCGAGGGACGAACTGGCCGCGGTGCACCAGTACCAGTACGTAGTGGTCAACGACGACCTGGAGACGGCGTACAGCCAGGTGTCGGCGATCGTGGACGCGGAGACCGTGCGACATCGCCGGTTACCGTTGCTGTCGGACCGGGTACGTCGCTTGGTGGACGAACTGGACCGGCGGATCACGCAGTTTCCCAGGGGCACCTAATGCGAGTCTTTACTCCAGACGAGATTTCCAGCGGGTCGGCGAACAAGTACCTCGGCGTGCTGGTTGCGGCGAAGTACGCGCGCGTGCTGAACGAGTTTCCGCGGGACCGTTCCGCGACGCGCGAGAAGAAGCTGACGACGCGGGCCATGGAAGAGCTGTCGCGCGGGGAAGTGGCTTACAAGATCATCACGAAGCAGCGTCCGGAGTAACGAGCCGTTCGTCCGTTCCGGGGTCGTCGCGTCCTCCTCGGGGTCACGGGAGGCATCGCCAGTTACAAATCCGCGTCCCTCGCCCGGCAGCTCACACAGGCCGGTGCCGAGGTCGATGTGGTGCTCACTCGCTCCGCCCAGGAATTCGTCGGCGCGGTGACGTTCGAGGCGCTCACGGGACGCGCGGTCCACACCGCGTTGATCGCCGCGGGGCATGCGCTCGATCACATCAAGTTGGCACGCGCAGCTGACGGCGTGGTGGTCGCACCGGCGACGGCGGATTTCCTTGCCCGCGCCGCGCAGGGCCAGGCCGATGACCTGCTCACGGCATGCCTCCTCGCCACCACGGCGCCGGTTCTCCTGGTCCCGGCGATGAACGACCGGATGTGGGCCCATCCGCAAACGACGCGCAACGTCGCGCACCTCCGCGAGCTCGGCTATCGCGTGCTCGACCCGGACATTGGGGAACTGGCCGTGGGGGAGGGCATCGGCCCCGGACGCATGCCCGAGCCCGAAGCGATCCTTGCGCACGTGGGACGCCTGCTCGAGGCCACGGGGACGCTTGCGGACAAGCATGTGCTCGTGACCGCAGGACCCACGCGCGAGGCGCTGGACCCGGTGCGCTTCATCTCGAACCGCTCGAGCGGGAAGATGGGCGTGGCCATCGCCGCGGCCGCGTGGCGACGTGGCGCGAAGGTCACGCTCGTCACCGGCCCGTTAGGCACGCCGGCCCCGGTGGGCGTGCAGGTCGTGGCCGTGGAGTCTACCGCCGACATGCACCAGGCGGTGGCGGCGGCGCTCCCGCGTGCCGATGTCCTCGTGATGGCGGCGGCGCCGTCGGACTTCCGGCCCGAAGCGGCGGCGGACCAGAAGATCAAGAAGTCGTCGGCGCCGGATGCCATCGCGCTCGCGCCAACGGCCGATATCCTCATGTCCACGATCGCGCAGCGCACCGACGGCACCATTGTGGTCGGTTTTGCGCTCGAGACAGAGAACGTGCTCGAGAACGCACGAGGCAAGCTCGCATCGAAGGCCCTGGACCTGATTGTCGTGAACGACGCGACAGAGGCGGGCGCCGGGTTCGAGGTGGACACCAATCGCGTGACGCTCATCGGGCGCGATCGCGACGTGGAGGCGCTGGCGCTCATGAGCAAGGGCGACGTGGCCGAGGCGATCCTGGATCGCGTCGAGGGCCTGATTCGTGGATCCTAGGGAGCAGATTCGCCGGTTTCTCGAGCAGCGGCGCGAACTCGGCGAGACGGAGTTCGTGCTCGATTCGCTTGGTGTTGACGACGTGCTGCGCGTGCTTGGGGCACGAGGGGACGAAGGGGCATCCGTCGGTGGGCCACCGGAACGTGAGGCTCGTCCGCGGACAGCGCCTGCGAGCGACACGGGCGCGCCCACGGATTGGCGTGCGGCGTTGACAGCGGCGGGGGGCCCCCCCCGATCTCAAGATCGGTCCATTCCGCCCGACCTGCGTCATCCTTCTGTCCCGGCTCCAACCATTTCCCCGCGCCCCCCGATGCCCGCGCAACCGACGGTGCCGCGCATGTCGTTGCCCGCGCCGTCCGACCCCGGGCCGCTCATCGCGCTCGACGCCATCCCGCAGGGCCTGATCGTCGGCTCCGCAGCGTTCAACGAGGGCGCGTCACCGTGGAACAGTCTCGAGGACATCGCCCACGCCGTCGCCGGATGCACGCTCTGCCCGCTCTACAAGACCGCGAAGAACCCCGTGCCCGGCACGGGAAATTCCAATGCCGATTTCGTCGTGGTCGGCGAGGCACCAGGCGCGAGCGAGGATGAGCAAGGCGTGCCGTTCGTCGGTGCCGCCGGTCAGCTCCTCACAAAGATCCTCGGCGCCATCAACCTGTCGCGCGACGACGTCTTCATCTGCAACGTCCTCAAGCACCGGCCTCCCGGCAATCGAAACCCCGAGCCGAACGAGGTCCACGCCTGCTCGCCGTACCTCGTTCGACAGATTGAACTCCTGCGCCCGAAGGTCTTGCTCGCACTCGGGACTTTTGCGGCGCAAACACTGTTGCAGACCCGGGAGTCGATTGGCAAACTCCGCGGTCGCATTCATCGCTACAACGGGGTGCCGCTCGTGGTCACGTACCATCCGGCCGCGCTGCTCCGCAACCCGTCGTGGAAACGTCCTACCTGGGAAGATGTCCAGCTTGCTCGAAGAATCCTCGACCGCGCCAACCCAGGCACGGAGTAGCGGCGCCCCGGGGCACAGCGCGTTCAAAGATCGGCGTCCCCCGTATTCGGAGGATGCCGAGCAGGCCGTGCTGTCGGCGATGATGATGGACCGGAACGCCATCGTGCGCGCCGGCGAGTTTGTCGACGAGACGATGTTCTATCGCGAGGGCCATCGCCGGATCTTCAAGGCGATCATGGGCCTCAACGAGAAGGGCACGATGGTTGACGTCCTCACCCTCGCCGACGAACTCGCCCGACGCGGTGAACTCGACTCGTCGGGGGGCAAGGACTACCTCGCGTCGATCGTCGACGCCGTGCCCACCTCGGCCAACGTCGAGTACCACGCCCGCATCATTCGCGAGAAAGCCGTGGTGCGGCGCCTCATCGAGACCTCGACCGAGATCGTCACCGAGGCCTTCGACGGCAAGACGACGTCCGCGGACCTGTTGGATCGCGCCGAGCAGCGGATCTTCCAGATCAACCAGACGCGCAAGGCCGAGGGGTTCCATCGCATGAAGGAGCTCCTCTGGACCGCGATGGAGCGAATCGAGGAGTTGAGTCGCCACGGGATGGACGTCACCGGCGTTCCCTCGGGCTTCACGGAACTCGACAAGTTGACGCTCGGCTTCCAGCCGTCGGAGCTGATCATCATCGCGGCGCGTCCGTCGATGGGAAAGACGGCCTTCGTGCTCAACATCGCGCAGAACGCGGCCTTCGGGCGCGAGGACAAGGCCACCGGACGCAAGACCGAGATTCCGGTCGCGCTCTTCTCGCTCGAAATGGCGAAGGAGCAGCTCGTCACCCGCATGCTCGCCGCCGAGGGCTGGGTCGACGCCCAAAAGCTCCGCAGCGGCAAGCTCTCCGATGACGACTTCCGCAACCTCGGCAAGGCGTCGGGCATCCTGGGGTCACTCCCGATCTGGATCGACGACACGCCGGGCCTCTCCGTCCTCGAAATCCGCTCCCGATCCCGACGCCTGAAGGCCGAGAACGACATCGGCCTGATCATCATCGACTACCTGCAGCTCATCCAGGGCCCGAGCGACAGCGAGAACCGCCAGCAGGAGATTTCGTACATCTCCCGCTCGCTCAAGATCCTCTCGCGCGAGCTCCAGGTCCCGGTCGTGTGCCTGTCCCAGCTCTCGCGCGCCCCCGAGCAGCGGACCGGGGAGAACCGCCGGCCGCAGTTGAGCGACCTGCGCGAGTCGGGCGCCATCGAGCAGGACGCCGACGTCGTTATGTTCCTGTTCCGGCCCGAGTACTACGATGGTGCGCACGACGAGCGCGGTGAACCGCGGAGGTTGCAAGACGGCACACCCCTCGAGGGGCTCGCCGAAGTCATCGTCGGCAAGCAACGCAACGGGCCCACCGATACCATCCGGCTGTTCTTCCACAAGCGCTATACCCGCTTCGACAACTACGCTCCGCGCCGCGAGTAGGCGGCGCGCGGCGTCCCCCTCGGCCCCCTTCGCCCTGCGCACCAAGACCTCGTTCCGATGCACCGAGTGCGGTGCCGACCACCCCAAGTGGCAGGGGCGCTGCGACGCGTGCGGCGAGTGGAACACGCTCGTCGAGGAAGTGACGGCCCGTCCGTCGAAGTCGGCGACCGCCCGTGCCACCGGCCCTGTGTCGTCCATCAAGGCCACGCGCCTCCGCGACGTCGGCAGTGCGCGGACGAGCCGCGTCTCGTCAGGCATCGGGGAGCTCGACTTCGTCCTCGGTGGAGGCGTCGTTCCCGGGTCGATGATCCTCGTGGGCGGTGAACCGGGGATCGGCAAGTCGACGCTCCTCCTGCAGGTCGCCGGTGCCGTGGCGGCGCGCGGCAGCGAAGTGCTGTATGTCTCCGGCGAGGAATCCGCGCTGCAGGTAAAGCTTCGCGCGGAACGTCTCGCCGTGGGGGAGGACGTGTCGCTGCTCTGCGCGACCGCGCTCGAGGAGGTGCTGCAGGTCGCGACCGAGACGCGGCCCGGGCTCATGATCGTCGACTCGATCCAGACGGTCGCGACGAGTGAACTCGAGGGCGCGCCCGGCAATGTCGGACAGGTGCGCGAGTGTGCGGCGCAGCTCATGCGGTATGCGAAGACCAGCGGCGCGGCGGTCGTCGTGGTCGGCCATGTCACCAAGGGCGGCGGGATCGCCGGTCCCAAGACGCTCGAGCACATCGTCGACACGGTGCTGTACTTCGAGGGAGAGGGCACCGCCGACCACCGGGTGCTGCGTGCGACCAAGAACCGGTTCGGCTCGGTCGACGAGATCGGCGTGTTCCGCATGACCGAGGAGGGGCTTGTGGGAGTCGCGAATCCGTCGGCGCTTTTCCTCGCCGATCGCGAGACGCGCACGTCCGGCAGTGCCGTGACCTCGCTCATGGAGGGGACGCGTCCCGTGCTGGTCGAGGTGCAGGCCCTCGCGGCCAAGGCGGGATTCGGCACGCCGCAGCGCGTTGCGACCGGGTTCGACGGGCGCCGCCTCGCGCTGCTCCTCGCGGTGCTCGACAAGCGCTGCGGCCTCTCGTACGCGTCGCTCGACGTCTTCCTGAACGTGGTCGGCGGGCTCCGGATGGTGGAGCCGTCGGGCGACCTCGCGGTGGCGGCGGCGCTCGCCTCGAGTGTGTACGATCGCGCGTTAGGCGCCGATGCCGTGTTCGTCGGCGAAGTGGGGCTGGGCGGGGAGGTGCGCCCCGTCTCGCAAGTCGACCGTCGTCTCGCCGAGGCGGCCCAGCTGGGCTTCACGACGGCGTACGTCGCGTCGCGCGGACTCCCGCGACGCACCCCGGACGGACTCAAGGTCGTTGGCGTCGATTCCCTGCGCGCGCTCTTCGAGCGCCTCTTTGGTTAGGCGCCGATGTCCGACCACGACGACCACGCCGCCCCCCGCGCTCCGGGCCACCTCCCGCGCCACACGACGCCGGACGGACTGCGGCACGAGTCCTCGGCGCAACAGGACGTCGGCGTCGTCATCGTGGCCGCCGGGACCGGCGCGCGCACCGGCAGCGCGGAGTTGAAGCAGTTTCGGTGGGTGGCGGGCAAGCCGATGCTGCTGCACAGTGTGCAGGCGTTCCACCGCCGCGCCGACGTGGCCCTCGTCGTCACCGTGCTGCCGCGGAGCCACGCGGGCGATCCGCCGCCCTGGCTCTTCCAGTGCGACGTGGATCGCCTGCTCGTGTCAACCGGTGGCGCCGACCGGATGGCGTCCGTGTGGAGCGGCATCGAGGACATGCCTGACGAGGCCGGGATCGTGGTCATCCATGACGCGGCGCGCCCCCTCGTGAGCGATGAGACGATCGCCGCCGTCATCGCCGAGGCACGAGCCGGACGCGGCGCGGTGGCGGCGCTCCCGGTCGTCGATACGCTCAAGGAGGTGGACGCCGCGGGCCGCATCGTGCGCACCGTGGATCGCTCGTCGCTCTGGCGCGCGCAGACGCCACAGGCCTTTCCCCGCGCGATGATCGAGCAGGCGCACCTCGCCGCGCGGCGCGATGGCATCACCGCCACCGACGACGCCGCGCTCTGCGAACGGCTCGGGTTCGAGGTGGTCGTGGTGCGCGGGAGTGAACGCGCCCTCAAGGTCACCGAAGAATCGGACTTCCAGCGCGCCGACCGGTTGGGCGACCTTGTGCCGTGAGCGTCGCCAACCTTGCGATCCCCTTCTGGTCGCCCGCGGAGGTCGACGCGGCGATCCCACGCACGATCGCGCACCTGCACGACGGTCGCGTGCTGGCCTATCCCACGGAGACGCTCTACGGCTTCGGGACGGCGGTCGACCGGGACGCGGTCGAGTCCCTCGTCACGCTCAAGCAGCGACCGGCCAGCAAGCCCTTCCTGCTCCTCATCGCCGGCAGCGACATGATCGCGCGCCTGGGCCTGCGCCTAACGCGCGACGCGTCGATCCTCGCAGCGCGACACTGGCCGGGCCCCATCACCCTCGTCCTCCCTGGTGGGGAACGCCGCGTCCCCGACCGGCTGCGCGGCCCCGAGGGAGGGATCGCGGTCCGATGGACCTCGCATCCCGGACTGCAACAGCTCATCCTCGCCTACGGCGACCCGATCACCAGCACCAGCGCCAATATTCCGCGCCAGCCACCGGCAATGTCGGCATTCGAGATCCTCGAGCAGTGGCCAGACGCCGTGCACGGTGGACGCATCCGCGTGCTCGATGGGGGACGACTCTCTCCTTCCGAGCCGTCGACCGTGGTGGACTGCGTCGGATCGCGGCCGCGCGTGATCCGTCCGGGAGCCATTCCTGCCGCGGTGCTGCGGGAATCCCTTCCGGCGCTGATTGGCGATCGCTGAGTCACCCGTTCGCGGGACGTGCCTCCCCAGCGCCACGTGGTTAGTTTCTTCGAGGCGTCGTGCTCGTTTGCCACCGCTGCAAGCAGCCCTGGCGAGCAGCAAGCAGCAGTCGCCGCCGGCAAACACGCACGCCGCTCCGCACTCACCTCCGCGGTTTTCTCTTGAAGCTCTTATTCGTCTGCACGGGTAACACCTGTCGCTCCCCCCTCGCCGAGGCCATTGGCCGGCGTGAGGCGATCGACCGTGGGCTCATGGACGTCGACGTCGAGAGCGCGGGGACGAGCGCGTGGGATGGGGCGCCCGCGTCCGATGGCTCGCTCCTCGTCGCGATGGAGCGGCACCTCGACCTGAGCAATCACCACGCGCGTCAACTCACGGCGGAACTCGTCCGGGATGCGGACCTCGTCCTGGCGATGGGCTCGCAACACCTGGAACGCATCCAGGCCCTTGGTGGCGAGGCAAAATCGGCGCTGCTCACGACGTACGCCTCCGAGGGCCTCGACGACGCACAGGTCAGTGATCCCTTCGGTGGCGACCTGGCGACCTACCGTGCCACTGCCGACGAACTCACGAAGCACATCCGGCTCGTCTTCGACCGGCTGACTCGCGACCGGGCGGCAACGTCGGCGTGACGCGCTTCCCGGCGTTTCCCGGGCGGCTCGCGGTCCTTGGGTCTCCGGTGGCACACTCACGCTCCCCCGCGTTCCAGAATGCGGCCCTGCGCGCCGCGGGGATCCCCCTGCAATACGAAGCCATCGACGTGCCCCCTGACGAGCTCGCGCGTGTGCTCGCGGAATTCGCCGCCGTTCGCGGGGCAGGGAATGCGACGATTCCGCACAAGGGCGCGATGTTTGCCGCCTGTCACGCGGTGAGCGAGCGGGCGGCGCGCGCCGGGGCGGTCAACACCTTCTGGCACGACGTCGAGGGCCTGCTGTACGGCGACAACACCGACATTGCCGGCTTCGACGCCGCCGTGTCCGCGTTAGGCAGCGCGCGCGAGGGTGCCGTCGTCATGCTGCTCGGCG
>JACMLI010000256.1 GCA_014379705.1 Gemmatimonadaceae bacterium | reverse complement strand
TGAAGCCCGGCGCCGATCGTCCCCACCACGATGGTGGGAACCGTCACGAGATTCACGTTGCCGTTGCAGTTGGCATTCACATCGACGTGGAACCCACCCAGGAGGGTGAGTCGGTCGGCCCAGAGCTCCGCACCCGTGCGGAAGCCGGGCACGTTTGAAAAATCCCTCGGCAACCCCACGAGCACAACGGCCTGCGGTTGTGCCGCTTTCACCTGGGCCACGATGGCATCGAACTGCGCCGCGAATACCGCGGGGTCCTCGACGATCTGCGGGATCGCGACGAGTCCACCACGCGCTCCCAGCACTTCGTTTCCGCCCACCTCGAGCGAGACGAACAGCGGTTGCTGGATGAGCATCGCACCCAGCTGCGTCGTGTTCGGCGGGAGGACGCGCGCGTAGAGATTCGTGTTGGCATCCGACGGCGGCATGTTCTGGGGCGTCGCCGACAGGATGTGAATCGCACGTGCTCCGCTGATCGCGACGTTCTGCGTCGGCAGCACCACTCCCGGAAGGTTCGGCGCGCACGACAGGCTCGGCGACGGCACGATCGACTCACCGGATTCCCGCCGGAAGGTGACCAGCGGAACGGCGAACGGCGACCGGCATCCGGGTCTCGCGATCCAGGGCTGGGTGATCTGCACGTCTGCGCGGCGGCCGAGCTGCGCCGGCCACGAGAGCTCCTGGGTACCGACGTGCACGCCCTCGGACGCGAACCCCTGACTGATGCTCGTGCCGACCGCCACCCACCGCGCGAACAGCGTGGCCGCGTCTGCCGCCTGCACACTGAGGTTAGTCGACGGCAGCGGAAGGGGTGCCGACGGGCCGTCGGTGCAGGCCATGACGAGGACCGTCGCGCCGACGACGAGAGAGGAACGGGATCGTGCCATCCACCACCTCCTGTTGAGAAGATCCACCCAGGCCCCCACGATACGGGGGTGACCTCGAAATGCCAATGGGGTTTACCCTCCGGCCGACCGGCGCATGCGATCGATCGAAACTGGCGGTGCAGTCGGCGCCAGCCACATCTTTCGCCACCACGCACCCCAAGGAACCCATGCAACGCACTCCCCGCCCCCTCCGCCTTGCCGCACTGGGCATGCTGGTCACGATCACCGTCGCCCTGTCGGCCTTCGCTCCCAGCCGGCGTGCCGCGCTGTCGCCACGCTTCAACCACGTGATGCTGTACGTCACCAACCTCGACTCGTCGATCACGTTCTATACGACTGCATTCGACCTGCAGGTCGCCAAGCGCATCACGGAAATGAGCGTGACCGCGGCGAATGGCACCACCAGCGCGCCGCGCCCGGTGAGGATGGCCCTGCTCAGGTTCCCCGGGCAGGAGTTCGTGCTCGAGCTGGCGGAACGGCCGGCGACGACCGCTGGACCTTCGCCGTATTATCAGCACCTTGGCGTCGACGTTCGCGACATTGCCGCGGCGGCCGAGCGCGTCCGGAAAGCGGGAGGGCAGGAGATGGGCGCGATCCAGACCGTTCATGCGAGTGGTACGGTGGCGAAGAACGCCTTCTTCCGGGGCCCCAGCGGTGAGCGAGTCGAGCTGATGGAACTCTTGTCCGGGGAGTTCTAG
>JACMLI010000255.1 GCA_014379705.1 Gemmatimonadaceae bacterium | reverse complement strand
TGCCATCACTCGCCCCGCGTTCCTGCGTCTCGAACGCCCGGTGCTTGACGCCTGCGGTGCCTAACGTGATGGATAGCCGTCCGCATCTTCCTGGCGGACCCGGCTGCCAAGGCGCAGCCCGAGCGTCGCACGACGACATTCCTGCCAATGCCCCGGACCTCACCTCCACCGGCTCTGGATTGCGCTTCGGCTTCACCGCCTTCCTGAGGCGCTGACCAACGCACATTCTCCTCAGATGCATGGTCCTCCGGACGCGCGTTCGCTCAACCGACGCGCAGCGATCAAGGTCGGCGTCGCGCTCGCCGGGGGCATTCCCCGGCTCGGCGCCTTGAGCACCGATGCGCCGCTGCAGGAGCCGGCCCGGCTGAAGGCACGGCCCGGCGATCCCACGCTCAAGGCGTTCGCGGGGCGCCAACAGATCAATACCGACGGGGCACAGGCTCTCGCATGGGTGCCGGAATCGGTGAAGCGGGATGTCGCGTCACCGCTCGTGCTCTTCCTGCATGGCGCACTGCGTCGCCCCGAGATCTATCTCGAGCAGCATATCTCCATGGCCGATGAAACGGGCACCATCGTGCTCGCTCCGTTCTCCACCATCGGTACGTGGGACGCCATTCGTGGTGCGTTCGGCCGCGACATCGGCGTGATCGACGCCTCCCTGCGTTGGGTGTTCGAGCGCTGGCGCATCGACCCCAGGCGCATCGTCATCTCGGGCTTCTCCGATGGTGGTTCGTACGGACTCTCGGTCGGCGTGGCGAACGGTGACTTCTTCACGCGCATCGTCGCGTGGTCCCCGGGGTTCATGATTCCCGTAAAGACTATCGGAAAGCCACCGGTGCTCATCTCGCACGGCACCGAGGACCAGATCCTCCCGATCGACCGGACGAGCCGGCAGATCGTGCCGGCCCTGCGCGCGGCCGGCTACACGGTGGACTACCGCGAGTTCAAGGGACCGCACGCGATCCAGAAGCCGATCCTCGAGGAGATGATCCGCGAGTTGGCCGGCCGGCGCTGAGCCCGTCGGGAATCAACGGTTCATCACATCGGCGAAGCAGCCCGGCCCCCCGGCTGCGACCGAAGGTCGCACGCGATGTACTCATGCGTGCGATGCTTCCCCCCATGCCATGACCACTGCCGCCACCCACCAACGATCGACACGAGAGCGCCGGCACTATGCGCACTCGCCACTGCTCGGCGGCGTGGAGATGCTGGCCGCCGAGTACAAGCAGCATGCCTTCCCCCGCCATGCGCAGGAAAGCGTGGTGATCGGACTGGTGGAGGAAGGGACGATCGACTTCAGCGGCGGCGGGGAGGATGTGTCCATCGAAGAGGGCGACGTGCTCTTCATTTCTCCGGGCACGGTGCACGAGGCCTTCGGGCACGCCGACTCCCCGTGGACGTATCGCGCGCTGTACCTCACGCCCCAACAATGGGAAGCCGCGTGCCTGACGATGGGCGCGCCGATGCCGGGGGGCGCTGCAGTGCTGCGGGCTCCGCACCTGTACCAGCGGTTGCGCGGCGTGCACCGCCACCTGATCGGCGGGACCCTCCCGGAACGCCTGCTCGAGGATACCGTGCGCGCCGTGGTGGATTCGGTCGTGCAGCATGCAGGGACCGCGCGCAGTGCCAACCCGCGCGCCGTGGACGCCCCGCTGGCACGCGTGCGGCGCGTCCTCGACGAACAACTCACGCGACGCGTGCCGCTCGGCGAGATGGCGGCACTTGCCGGTTTGAGTCGCTTCCACTTCCTGCGCGCCTTCTCGCGCGCGTACGGCGTGTCTCCTTACGCATATTCGCTCAATCGACGACTGCTCGAAGCCCAGCGGCAGCTCTCCCATGGCGCCGCGATCTCGATGACGGCGCTGGAGTTCGGCTTTGCCGACCAGGCGCATCTCACCCGGCACTTCCTGCGCACGATCGGCGTGACTCCGGGGGAGTACCAGCGGGCGTTCGCCTCGTGATGCGACGCGTCACCCGCTCCACGCTGCTGCTGCTCGCCCTCGCGGCAACGAGCGCGCTCGCCGCACAGGCGCCGTCCTCCGCGGAGGAACGCGAGGTGCTGTCCGTCGTGCAGCGCATGTTCGACGCGATGCGCGCGCGCGATACGGCGGCGATGCAGTCGACCTTTCATGCGTCGGCCCGACTCGTCGGCATGCGTCCCGGGCCCGCTGGGGGCGCGCCGGTCGTGCAGGTGCTCTCCGCGAGTGACTTCGTCGCCCGCATGGGCCGCGACACGCGCGGGACCTGGATCGAGCGCGGATGGGAGCCTCAGGTACGCGTGAGCGGCACCCTCGCGACCGTCTGGGCCGAGTACGACTTTCACTTCGGGACGACGTTCAGCCACTGCGGTGTCGACGCCGTCCAACTGCTGCGAACTTCTGCCGGCTGGAGGATCATCTCCATCGCCGACACGTACGTTCGCGAAGGCTGTCCCACGCGCCCACCCCCAACGCCATGATGCCACGTCGATTCCGGCAACCGACCTCTGGCCGTCGCTCCCGCGAAGGCCGGAGCCCCGTGTCGTTCTCCTGGTCATCTGTTCTCGTCAGGCAGTCGCTGGCAGCCACCCTGCTCGCCGCCGCGGGTACGGCGAACGCCCAGGGGTCTCGCACTCCCCTCGCCCCGGGGCTCACGGTGATCACGAACGTTCACGTGATCCCCATGACCGACCGCGCGGTGATCCGCGACGCCGCGGTGCTCGTGCGGAATGGCCGGGTGGAGCGCGTCGGACCGGCGCGGCAGGTGGGCGTGCCGAACGGTGCGCGCGTGATCGATGGGAAGGGAGGCTACCTGATCCCCGGCCTCTCCGACATGCACACGCACCTCTACGCCGACCAGTACATCCCGGACACCGTGGGGCGCGCCGAAGTTGGCGTGATGCTCGCGAACGGCATCACGACGGCACGCCTGATGATCGGCACGCCAGCCCAGCTGGCCCTGCGCAGGGACATCGAGGCGGGCCGGGTGCTGGGGCCCAACCTGTGGACGGCGAGCCCACACCTCTCGGGGCGGCCGGACACGAACGCGCGCGTGGTCCGCACGCCTGACGAGGGCCGCGCCGCCGTGCGCGAACTCGGTCCCGCCGGCTACGACTTCATCAAGATCACGAACTTCGTTCCGCCCGACGCCTACGAAGCCGTGATGGACGAGGCGAACAAGGGCGGCTTCCGCGTCGACGGGCATATCAATGCCGGCGTCAGCGTCGCGCGAGCGGCCGCGTTAGGCCAGCACCAGCAGCACCTCGACGGGTGGTTCGAGGAGATCCTCGCCGACTCGGTCACCACGCGCGCGTCGCTCACGCAGTACGGCGTCTACGACCTCAAGCGCTGGCCCTCCCTCGAGGCCATCGATGAGCGCAAGATTGCCCCGCTCGCGGGCCGGGTGGCGCGCAGCAAGGTGTTTGTCACGCCCACGCTCGTGCTGTTCAACACCTACTTCGCGATCGACGCGAGCGAGGAGGCAGCCCGCCGCCTCCCCGACTGGGAGCTGATCCCCTCGAAGTTCCGCGGCGCCGTGGTGAAGGCCATGGCCAACTACTGGTCCCCGGCCAACCTCGCGGTGCGCACGCCGGAGCGACGGGCGCGGTACATGGAGCTGCGGAACCGCATCGTGAAGGCGCTCGCCGATTCGGGGGCGAATCTCGTGGCCGGGTCCGACGCCCCCGACTTCATGATGGCGATGGGCTACCCGCTGCACCGCGAGCTTGAGGCCCTCGTGAAGGCCGGGCTCTCTCCCTGGCAGGTGCTCTCGATGGCGACGCGCAACCCTGCAGACTTCCTTGGCGCGAGCACCGAGTGGGGCACGATCGCTCCGGGACGACGCGCCGACTTCGTGCTGCTTGCCGGAAATCCCCTCGACGACATCCGCCACACGACGCGCATCGAGGCGACGTCGATCGGTGGTCGCTGGCTCGCACGCGCCGAACTGGACGCACACGTCGAGGCCGCACGGCGCGCGATCAATCCGTCACCCGATTGAACTGATACCGGGGCACGCCCTGGCCCGGCCTATCGCTGGCGACGCGCTTCGTCCCATCCCGTTGGCATAGCGCAGACACGCCATTCGCCCCACCAACAATCCCTTCAAACCTACGACATGGGAGGTATTGCCGTGTCGGAGGTTTCCTTCGGAGCCGCAGCTGCGGTGCGCGGATGGCCCGACACACGTCGGATGCCCTCGATCCGTGCCTAACCAGTCCGGAGGGATGCATGACACACCCCTGGTTCGTTCGTTCATTCTGGGGAGGACTCGCGCTCGCGGGCGCCCTCGCCACACCCCTGCAGGCCCAGCAAACGGGCGGCACCATCAGCGGACGCGTCACCGATCGTGGGACGGGTGGCGGCCTCGCCGACGCCCGCGTGTACGTCACCGGCACGACGCTGGAGACGATGACCAATGCCGCCGGCGAGTATCGCCTGGTGAACATTCGGCCGGGACGCGCACAGCTCGGTGTCCTGCGCATCGGCTACCGCGCCTCATCCGACACGCTCACCGTCACCGTCGGCCAGAACGTCACGAAGGATTTCTCGCTCGTGCAGACGCTCACGACCCTCACCGACGTCGTCGTCACGGGTACGGTGGGCAACCAGGAGCGGCGCGCGCAGCCCGCCACGGTGTCGAGCGTCTCCGCCACCGACGTCAAGGCGGCCGCGGCCATCACCACGGTCGGTGAGATGCTGCAGTCGCGGGTCTCGGGCGTCTCGGTCAGCAGTTCGTCAGGCACGGCGGGCGGATCCAGGACGATCCGCGTGCGCGGCCCGGCCTCGATCTCGCTTGCCAACCGCCCGCTCGTCTTCATCGACGGCGTTCGCATGGTGGAGGCCTCGTCGAACATGGGCATCGGCGGCCAGGTGACGGACCGCCTCAACGACCTCAATCCCGACGACATCGAGTCGATCGAGATCGTGAAGGGCCCGGCGGCGGCCACGTTGTACGGCGCCGACGCCTCAACGGGCGTGATCCAGATCATCACCAAGCGCGGCCGCATCGGCACCAACTCCTTCCAGCAGACGATGCGCGCCGAATACGGCGCCGCCGACGCCAACTGGACGGCGCCGGACAACTATGGGGCGTGCACCGCCGCCCTCGTGGCCGCCACCTCGGTGAACCCGCTCTGTCGCGGCCAGGCCGTGGGCACGCTCGTGCGGGACAACCCGCTCGATCGCACCAGCGCATTCCGCACGGGGTCCGACCAGCTGCTCGGGTGGAGCGGCCGCGGCGGCGGACAGAACTACGGCTACTTCGTCAGCCTCGGCGCAGATCGTAGTTTGGGCGTCCTGCCGAGCAACGATTTCCGCCGGTACTCATTCCGCACGAACTTCAACTTCGTGCCGACCTCCAGGGTCACGGTCGAAGCCGGCATCCAGACGCTGCAGTCCCAGGCGATCCTGCCGGACAACGACAACAACATCTACGGCTACCTGGGCGGTGCGCTCCTCGGCTCTCCCCTCACGCGTCGTGACGATGGGCTCGCCGGGCAGGACGGCTGGTTCGGCTTTGCGCGCCAGGTGAAGGCGATCGAGTCGATCGAGAACGAGATCACCACGCGCCGCAACATCCTCACGGCGTCGGGCACGTTCCTCGCGACCCCGTGGTGGAAGAACCGCCTGACCATGGGCGCCGACATCCTCGGCGACGAGGGCACGCGCTACTTCCCGAAGAACGCGATCGGGCAGTACGCCGGCCTCCTCAACACGGGCAACAACGTGCAGACACGGCTCAACAGCCAGCGCTACACGGTGGACTACCTCTCCGACCTGCGTGGCACCTACCTGAGCGAGGGCCAGCTGGCGATGAACCTGTCGCTCGGCGCGCAGGCGATCGTGACGCGCACGGACTCCGTGGCCGCCACGGGCCAGGGCTTCACGACGAACAGCTCGAACGTGATCGGGTCGGCGTCCACGACGACCTCGAACCAGCAGTTCAACGAGACGCGCCAGGTCGGGTTGCTTTCCCAGCTTCAGGCGTCGTGGCGTGATCGCCTGTTCCTGCAGGTGGGCGCCCGCTACGACGACTTCTCCGCGTTCGGCGCCGAGACCGACCCGATCCTGCTGCCAAAGGTCGGGGCGAGCTGGGTGGTGAGCGAGGAGGCCTTCTTCCAGCCGTTGTCCTCGGTGTTCAATTCCCTCCGGCTGCGCGCCGCGTACGGCACCACGGGTCGCGCCCCCCTCCCGGGCGCATCGATCACGACGCTCGCACCGGCGCCGTCGGCCGTGGCGAATGGCCAGAACATCATCGCCGAGCCCGGCGCGATTCCCTTCAATCCCGGCAATGCCCGGCTCAAGCCGGAGCGCGGCACCGAGTTCGAGGGCGGGTTCGACGCGACCGTGATCAACGACCGCGTGCAGCTCGAGGTGACGTACTACGACCGCATCAGCCGCGACGTGCTCCTGCTGCGTCCGTTGCCGCCGTCACTCGGCTTCCAGGCCAACCCCTTCGCCAACATCGGCGAAGTGCGCAACAAGGGATGGGAAGTCGCGATGAACGCGTCGCTCCTGCGCCGCCGGAACTTCGAGTGGGATACGCGCCTCGCGATGAACACGCTGGACACGAAGATCACGAGCCTGGGTGACGTGTCCCCGTTCGGCACCCTCAATCGCTTCACGAGCGGCCACCAGCCCGGCGTCTGGGTGTCCAAGCGCATCCAGTCGATCAACGAGCAAACCGGCGTGGTCACCGTGGCTGACACCTTCGAGGCCGCCGGCAACCTGTGGCCGACGCTCGAGGCAGGGATCACGAACACGGTGACGCTGTTCAAGAATCTCCGCCTGGTGGCGCTCGTCGACACGAAGCAGGACTTCGCGGTCTACAACCTCGGGGACTTCTTCCGCGAAACGCAGGTGGTGCGCAGCAACAACCGCCTCGACCTCACGCGGCTGTCGGCGCGCGAGCGCCTCCGCCGCTACGGCAACCCCAACGCGGGACAGCCTGCCTTCGTCCAGCAGAATGGCGCGTCGACGACCGTGGACGAGGTGCGTGACGCGTACCTGCAGCCCGGCGACTTCGTGCGTTTCCGCGAACTGTCCGCGACGTACACCCTGCCGCGCAGTCTCACGTCGAAGTGGTCGCGCGCCGGGACGGCGTCGATCGGCCTCGCCCTGCAGAACGTGGCGATCTGGACCAAGTACGAGGGAGCGGATCCCGAAGTGAACTCCGGTGTCGGCGTCGCCGCCGCCAACGAGTTCACCCGGAACGACTTCTTCACCCTCCCGAATCCCAAGCGCGCCCTCCTGCGCGTCAACCTTGCCTTCTGATCCCATGACCACCCAAGCCTTCCTTTCGCGCCTGCGCCTGCCCTGGGCCGCGCTGGCGCTCGCCGGGTCGGTGGCTTGCACCGACTTCCTGTCGGTCAAGAATCCCAACGTGATCGACGTCGACGAGGTCGACCCGGTCGCGGACGCCACCACGCTCGCCAACTCGGCGCAGCAGAACTTTGCCACGGCCTATGGCTGGCAGATCCTCCACGCGTCCTGGTTCACCGGTGAGGCGCAGGTGTCGGAGACCTTCCCGACGCGCAATGAGTTCGGCCGCCGTGACGTGCAGCAGTCGAACGGGTCGCTCAACGCCAACATGTGGACGCCCCTCACGCTCGCGTCGGCGTCGACACACCTGGTCCTCGAGCTCGACCTGCCCAACCCGACGACGAACATCAACTACGCGCGCAGTGCCCTGTGGCGTGGGTACTCGTTCGTGCTGATGGCCGAGAACTTCTGCACGGGCACGGTGGAAAGCGGGCCGGAACTCACCGCGGCCATCATGCTCGACTCCGCCGTGGTGAACTTCACGAAGGCCATCACCATCGGCACGGCCAACGCGTCGGCGGAGGCCGTCGCGCTGGCCAACCCGGCCCGCGTGGGCCGGGCGCGGGCGCAGCTGCAAGC
>JACMLI010000027.1 GCA_014379705.1 Gemmatimonadaceae bacterium | reverse complement strand
TCGGACTCCTGCCAGCACCAGTCGAGTATCCAGTTCGCCAGTCCGAGTAAGCAGTAACCAGTATCCAAGTCCCAGTACCCAGTCCTGCAACGAGTAACCAGCAGAAAGAGCCTTTCTGCCACCTGCCATCCACCACCGGACCATGCGCCCCTCCGCGCTCCTCGCTGCCCTTCTCTTCCTCCTCCCACATGCCGCTGAGGCGCAGTCCCACCTCGAGGCCCGCAACCGGTGGGAGCGCCTCTGCCAGATCCGCAAGGAGAAGTTCGACCGCATCCTCCCCGAGGCCATGCGCGAGAACATGGTGGACATGTGGATCGTGGCCATGAAGGAGGGGCACTACGACCCGCTGTGGGCGTCGTTAGGCGGCGGCTACGTGGGGTCGATCGGCTACTACATCTTCACCGATCGCGGCGGTGACCGCATCGAGCGCGCGGCCATCGGGATCACCGACCATCACCGCGCGACGTGCGGCGCGTACGACATCGATTCGCCGACCATCGACCTCGCCGAGTTCGCGAAGACCCGGAACCCGAAGCGCATCGGCGTGAACATGTCGGAGGAGATGGGCATGGCCGACGGGCTCTCTCACACGCTGCACGCACACCTCGTGAAAGCCCTCGGCCCCGTGTTCGGCACGCGCCTCGTCTCCGCCGAGAAGATGGTGTCGGACTTCTCCTCGCGTCGGGTGGCGTCGGAACTCGTGGCCTTCGGCGACGCCGGCGAGATCGGGCGGCAGATCGCCGAACGCGCGCTCTCGAACGAGGTGATCACGCCGGGGGTCACGATGCTCGCCGACGTGGCGTGGTGGATCCAGGACCAGATGCTCACCCGCGGTCTCGGCACGAGCTTCGAGGTGCCGAGCATCTATGTGACGGGCCCGGAGGGGATCGAGGCGACCTCGAACGACCGCATCATCCAGCGCGGTGACCTCCTCATGATCGACTTCGGCGTCGGGTACCTCAACATGTACACCGACCAGAAGCGCATCGCATATGTGCTCAAGCCCGGCGAGGTAAAGCTCCCGGCGAGCTACCAGCGGGCGTTCGACCAGGCGGTGAAGGTGCGCGACGTGATCCATCGGACAGCGAAGCCGGGGAAGACGGCGCAAGCGATGATGGACGCCGTGAACGCCGCGATCTCCGCCGCCGGGTTCACGCAGATGCGCGCCTTCAACCAGGTGCGCGCCGACGCCTCAACGGAGTTCATCATCGGTTGCCACTCGGTAGGCGACTGGGGCCATGGCATCGGCCCATCGATGGCGTTCTTCAATCCCGGCCGGCTGACGTATGAAATGCGACCGTCAAACCTCTTTTCGATTGAGCTGTTTGCCTACACGCCGATTCCCGAATGGGGCGGCAGGAAACTTCGCATCCCACTCGAAGACGACGCCGTCGTGACTTCGCGCGGAGTCGAATGGGTGTATCCGGTGGCGTCGAGGATTGCTCTGGTGCGCTGATTGCAGCAGGGCTCTTGCCTGGGCATGGTACAGGGGGGGGAGCGCTCTTGCCTGGGCATGGTACGGGAGTGGAGAGCTCGCGCGAGCAGGTCGAATGCACTCGAGGTTGGGATGGAACTCGATCCGGGATCAGGAACCGGCCTGAGGCAGCAAGATCGAGGGAGCGATCGGGTCCTCAAGAGCCGCGGATCCGGGCCGATACTTCGGCTGATACCCACGCTCAGCCCCGGCCCGACCATGCCGAACATCCTCGACATCCGCGACAGCTACCACTCCACCCTCGCCTTCCTCCCGACGCGCACCGAGTTCCCGGTGTTGCTCAACGAGCGGCGGCTTGTGGGATGCGGGGTCGAGATCGGGGTGCAGCTCGGCGAATATTCGTCGACGATTCTCAAGTACTGGCGCGGGATGCACCTCATCTCGGTCGATCCCTGGCTCAGCGATACGCCCGAGAACTACATCGACATCGCCAACGTCCCGCAGTCGCAGCACGAGGAGCGCTACCGGGAGGCGTGTCAGAAGCTCGCACCGCATGGCGCCCGCAGCTCGATCTGGCGCATGACGTCGCTCGAAGCCGCCCCCCGCATTCCTGACTACTCGCTCGACTTCGTCTACATCGACGCCCGCCACGATTACGCGTCGGTGATGGAAGACCTGGTCGCGTGGGTGCCGAAGGTGCGGCCCGGCGGGATCGTGGCGGGGCACGATTACCTGGATGGCATGCTCGCCGCTGGCGAATTCGGGGTGAAGCGCGCGGTCGACGAGTACTTCGCGGAGCGTGGCCTCCGCGTGTTCTCGACGCTGCTCGACGCGCCGTGGTTCTCGTTCCTGGTCGAGGTGCCGCCCCCTGGAGACGCCGCCGACGTGCCGGACGCGGACGCCCTCTAGTCAACGCGATCTGTGTCATCCCGGTCCGGTGAGCGATAGCGAGCCGAGAACCGGGACCCAGTATCGTTGCCAGTCCCGGGCTGCCTCAATGACGCTGGGTCCCGGATCTGCGCTCACTTCGTTCGCTTGTCCGGGATGACGATGTCGCGCTCGCTCGTTTGTCCGGGATGACGATGTCGCGCTCGCTCGTTTGTCCGGGATGACGATGTTGCGCTCGCTCGTTTGTCCGGGATGACGACGACGCTCACTTCACTCTCGTGACGAAGTCCAGGATCGCGTCGCGCACCTCGTAGAAGATCGCCATCGCATGCCCCTCACCTGGCACGAGCTTGACCTTCACATGGTCGAGCCTCGCGCTCCACGCCCGTACGTTCGCGGCGCCGTCGAACGGATCGCCCTCGGCTGACGTCAGGAGACAGGGCGTCGTGAACTGCTCGCAGGTGGCGCGGATGCGAGCCATGGCGTCCTCGCCGTAGGCAGGGACACCCGCCGCCCCGACCGTCACGATCCCCATCACCGCGCTGCCGAACGCTGGCGCGGCGAGGAGCACGCCAGGACCACCAACACTCGCGC
This sequence comes from Gemmatimonadaceae bacterium, assembly GCA_014379705.1. Lineage (GTDB taxonomy): Bacteria > Gemmatimonadota > Gemmatimonadetes > Gemmatimonadales > Gemmatimonadaceae > RBC101. Next base: position 3,335 of record JACMLI010000027.1, on the reverse strand, counting down.
CGAAGAAGAACAGGCGTCCGCCGTCGATGAAGTTCTGCGACGTTCCCCACGACGCCACACGCGTCACATCGTCCGCGATCTGGTGGAAGCCGAGCGTCCCGGCGCTCGAGACGAAGGCCGTGCCGAAGTCCTGCATCGTCGGGCCCGCCGGCGTATCGATCACGCGCACGCCCGCCGGACTCCAGATGGAGTCACCGTGCCCGCGTTCGTCGAAGGCGAGCGTCGCAATGCCCATCGCATGGAGGTCGGCAGTCAGCGGGGCCCAGCTGTCGCGCGTCGCCGGATACTGGTGCGCGAGCACCGCCAGCGGGTAGCGCGTGCCCATGTCGGTCCCGGGATAGGTCAAGGTGCCGCGCAGCACGAGACCATCGACGGCAGGCACCGACATCGTGAGGGGAACGAGGTATGGCAGCATGAGATCCGCGACGTGTGAGGAGGGGAAGACCCCTGCCAGTGTGCGGACCCACGCACGGCAAGGCAAGCGTCCCTTGCGAAGCCGCGGGTCTCAGCGGTTCTTGGGGCACGATCCCCCTGACCGTCGAGACGCCCATGCGCACCATTCTCCTCGCCGCCCTCCTCGCCAGCGCCCCGCTCGCTGCGCAATCGCGCGACCCGTTGCAGGAGGGGCTGCCACTCAAGCCGACGCGTACCGTCGCCTTCACCACGAAGGTGGGGCATTGGATGTCCCTCGACGTCTCGCCCGATGGCCAGACGCTCGTCTTCGACCTGCTCGGCGACCTCTACACGCTGCCGATGGCCGGGGGCAAGGCCACTCCCCTCACGCGCGGCATGGGGTTCGATGCGCAGCCGCGCTTCTCGCCTGACGGGAAGCGTGTGGTCTACGTGAGTGACCGCGACGGGGGATACAACCTGTACCAGCTCTCCCTCGACAAGCGCGACACCGTGCAGATGACGCGCGGCAAGACGAACACGTACGAGTCCCCGGACTGGACGCCGGACGGGAAGTACGTCGTGGTCACGCGCAACATGAAGCTGCACCTGTACCACGCCGACGGCGGCACGGGGCAGCAACTCATCCGCGAGCCCGCGCCGCTGCGCACGTTAGGCGCGGCCGTGTCCCCTGACGGCCGCTACATCTGGTATCACGCCCGCACCGGACAGTGGCTCTACAACACCCCGCTCGGCGACTACGACCTGATGGTTTACGACCGGCAGACCGGGCAGGCGGCCACGCGCTCCAGCCGATGGGGCTCGGCCATGCGTCCGACGCTTTCCCCCGACGGGCGCTGGATGGTCTACGTCACCCGCCACATCGACACGACGCGCCTCCGCATCCGCGACCTGCGCTCGGGCGACGAGCGCTGGCTCGTGAACCGCGTGCAGCGCGATGACCAGGAGTCGCGCGCGACCCTCGACGTGTACCCCGGCATGTCGTTCACGCCCGACTCGCGCACCCTCGTGGCCTGGTGGGATGGCAAACTCTGGAAAGTTCCGGTCGAAGGCAACGGCGCGCCACAGGAGATCCCCTTCGAGGCCGACGTGTCGCAGGCCATGGGCCCCTACGTCGAGTTCAACTACCCGATTGCGGACTCGGCGACCTTCATCGTGAAGCAGGTGCGCGATGCCGTGCCATCACCCGACGGCGCACGCCTCGCCTTCACCGCGATGGACCGCCTGTACGTGATGGACTGGCCGAATGGCACGCCCCGGCGCCTGACGACCGGAGAGGCCGGTGAGTTCCATCCGGCGTGGAGCCCCGACGGGCAGTCGATCGCGTACACGTCGATGAGTGCGCGCGATGGTGGCCACATCCAGCGCGTCGCCTCGTCCGGCGGGACGCCGCAGCGCCTGACGAGCCTCTCGGCGTACTACAGCCGCCCAACGTGGACGCTCGACAGCCGACGCCTCGTCGCCCTGCGCTCCCCCTTCCGCGCCTATGAAGAAGCCGTTGCCGGAGGAGTGGGCGGCGGGAACGATGACATTGTGTGGATTCCAGGCACCGGCGGAGAGGTCACGGTGGTGGCCCCCGCGGGCGGGCTGGGCAACCTGCACTTCGCCAACGACTCCAGCCGCCTCTATGCGTACAGCGGCCAGCGCGGGCTGGTGTCCATGCGATTCGATGGCACCGACCAGCGCACGCACCTGCGCGTGACGAACGCGCCCGCGCCTGGCGGCCAGGGCGCGGGTCCGGCGGCGTCGGTGATCACCATGTCGCCGCTCGGTGACGGTGAGGCCATGGCGCAGGTCTCGGGCGACGTCTTCATCGTGACGGTGGCCCAGGTCGGCGGCACGGAGCCGAGCGTGGTCGTCAACGCGCCCGAGAGCAGCTTCCCGGTCCGCAAGCTGACCGACATCGGGGGCCAGTTCCCGACGTGGAGTCGCGATGGCCGACGCCTCCACTGGTCCATCGGCAACGCGCATGTTGTCTACGACCTCGCGGCGGGCCGGCAGTTCGATGACTCCGTCCGCGCCACGCGTCGCGGGGTCCCGGCCGACACCACGCGCGGCGCCAACCGTCCCCCGGCACCGACGTTCAAGCCGTTCGAGAAGCGCATCCTGATCTCGGCACCGCGCGACATTCCGCAACGCACGATGGTGCTGCGCGGCGCCCGGTTGATCACCATGAAGGGCGACGAGGTCATTGCCAACGGCGACATCGTCGTGCGCAACAATCGCATCGTCGGGATCGGCGCGCGCGGCAGCGTGAGCATCCCCTCGGGGGCACGCACGATCGACGTATCGGGCGCGACGATCGTTCCGGGCTACGTGGACACGCATGCCCACGTGCGCGCGACCTTCGACGTGCACCGCGAGCAGGTGTGGAGCTACCAGGCGAACCTCGCGTACGGCGTGACCACGCTGCGCGATCCCCAGACGGCGTCCACCGACGTGTTGTCGTACGAGGACATGGTGATGGCCGGCAAGGTGGTCGGGCCGCGCATCTATTCAACGGGCCCTGGGGTCTTTGGCGCGGGCAATCCGCAGGGCAACAACCTCACGAGCCTCGACCAGGCGCGCACGGTCCTCAAGCGCTACTCGCAATACTACGACACCAAGACGATCAAGCAGTACCAGGTCGGGAACCGCGAGCAGCGCCAGTGGGTGATCCAGGCCGCCAACGAGCTCGGGCTGATGCCAACGACCGAAGGAGGGCTCGACTACAAGATGAACATCACCGAGGCGATCGACGGCTACAGCGGCCACGAACACACCATTCCCACCTTCCCGCTGCAGGCGGACGTGATCCGCTTCCTCGCCGAATCGAAGATGGTGTACACGCCGACGATCCTCGTGGCCTATGGCGGCCCGTGGGCGGAGAACTACTGGTACGAGACCGAGGACTTGTTAGGCAACGAGAAGCTCAAGCGCTTCAC
>JACMLI010000254.1 GCA_014379705.1 Gemmatimonadaceae bacterium | reverse complement strand
GGGGGAACGCACTTCGGCGTCGCGACCGATCACGTCATCGAGTCGTTTCGAAATGGCTTGTGGGCCGACTACAAGACCGGCGACGGCATCGAGCCCGCGCTGCTCGCGCAGTTCCACCCGCTCGAGGAAGCACTCGCCGCCATGGGTGTGGCCGTGTGGCCCATGATCGAGCTCGAAGCGGACGACGGTCTCGCCTCGGCCGCCCACATCGCCTCGGCCGACGAGAGCGTCCAGAAGGTGTGCATTTGGACGCCCGACAAGGACCTGGCGCAGTGCGTCCGCGACGACCGCGTGGTGCAGGTGGTTCACAAGGGAAAGGGGATTCGAAACGCGGACGGCGTCCGCGAGAAGTTCGGAGTTGAGCCCGTCCAGATTCCCGACCTGCTCGCTCTCGTCGGTGACGCCGCAGATGGATATCCCGGCATTCCGGGGATTGGTGCGGTCACGGCTGCCCAACTGCTGAAGCGACACGGCGCGATCGAGAACTTTCCGCCCACCGTCCTCGGCGAAAAGCACGACCTCGCGCTTCTCTTCAAGACGTTGGCGACGCTGAGGACCGACGCTCCTCTGTTCAGCGACGTGGAGGAGCTGCGGTGGCGAGGACCCACGAGCGGCTTCGCCGAGTTCGCGCAGCGCTTCGGAGACGCGCGTGTCGTGGACCGCAGTCTGCGCGCCGCGTCTGTAAGCCCCGCGCCGGCGGGCAACTAGCGGAGCGACGCCGCCGCGACGATTCGTTCGATGCGCCGATCCGGCAAGAGCCACATGAGCGCGACCGCGACGTACAAAGCGCCGGCAATCCATGGGCGTACGAACGCCGACGGGATGGCGAGCATGTAGAAGAACGGTGAGAGCTTCCCCTTGACATCCCGGCCCACGGCTCGGGCCAGCACCGAGTCTGCTCCTTGGTGTCGGATGATCGTGCCCTGCAGGATCCAGTACGCCACGGCTGCCAGGAGCAGCACGACACCGTAGGCAGCCGTCGGAAGCGGCGCAAAGTGGTTCTCGCCCATCCACCCGGTCACGAACGGCACGAGCGAGAGCCAGAACAGGAGATGCAGATTCGCCCACAGCATGCCGCCCGTGACGCGACTGCACACGTGCAGCATGTGATGATGGTTGTTCCAGTAGATGCCGATATAGATGAAGCTCAGCACGTAACTCACGAAGACGGGCCAGAGGGGCCGAAGGTCCGCGAGTCCCGCCCCGTGCGGCACACGCAGCTCCAGCACCATGATCGTGATGATGATCGCGAGCACCCCGTCACTGAACGCTTCCAGTCGTGTCGTGCGCATGGCTCCATCATCCCCACGCAGGCTGTCCAGGGGCGAGTGGGACGCATCCCGTCCATCGCCCGGGGACGGGCACGTACCGCAGCGCCTGCGTCACGCCGATCTCCGAGGAGAAGTAGGCGCCATGGGCAAGCTCTCGGACGAGCCCGAAGTAGTGCGTCTCACCCGCCTTCTGCGATTCGGCGTCGACCTCGCGCAGGAGCTGCTCGCGTTCACGGCGCGGGAGAGAGGCGAAGCCTTCGCCGCAGCGATCGCGGCACATCGTGCGAAACTCCTTCAACCCTTGCACGACACGCTGCTGCGCGTCGGGCTTGTAGCAATCGGTCAGGATCAGGTTGATCGTCGCACCGACGCCCGCCGCCTTCGCTCCAGGTGACGCTGGAGTCGGGGGGAGCAAAGTATCGGCAATCTCCTCGACGAGCACTTGGTCGTCGTGGCTCAGCACGCCAGATGCCGCCTCGCGGCGCGCCGGTCCGCAAGCGGTCAGCATCCCGCTGGAGCCGACCATCACACTGCCTAACAGCGCGGTCGTGGTCTTGAGCGCATCGCGTCGATTCATCACAGGTTCTGCCTCGCCATCTCTTCGACCGCGCGATTCGCCGCCCGAGCGGTGAGCGCCATGTAGAGGATCGAAGGGCTCTGGTTGCCCGTGGACGTCATGCACGCGCCGTCGGTGACGAAGACGTTGCGGCAGGCATGCACCTGGTTCCACTCGTTGAGCAGCGACGTCTTCGGATCGCGTCCCATGCGCGCGCCCCCCATCTCGTGGATGTCGAGCCCGGGCGGCTGCCCGTTGTCGCGTGTCGCTACGTCATGGCACCCGGCCACCTCGAGCATCGCCTTGGCCTCGGTGCGCCAGTCACGAATCATCTTCTCGTCGTTCTCGTCGTAGCCTACCGAGGTGACGAGCAGCGGGATCCCCCACTGATCCTTTTGCGTGTCGTGCAGGCGGACCTGGTTGGATGCCTTGGGAATCGTCTCGCCTTGCATGTACATGTAAATCCCCCAGGATCCCGGCTGCGCCTGCGCGTCCTTGTACTCGCCGCCGACGCGCTCCGTCGTCGGGGCGCCACGGACGCGGTACGCACCAGTGAACGTGGTGTAGCCGCCGACGAAATCCATCTCCTGCTTCCCCAGGTTGCGGAAGTTGGCAAGGATGCACTCGGTCGGGTTGCGTCCGTAGAAATACTTGTCCTCGAACCCGTCGATCGCGCCATTGGCGCCGGCGCGGTAGTTGTGGAAGGCGACGTATCTGCCTAACAGGCCGTTGTCGTTGCCGAGCCCGTTGGGGAATCGCTTGGAGATGGAGTTGAGGAGGATGAGGGTGGTGTTGAGCGCCGACGCGTTGACGAAGACGATGCGCGAGTGATACTCGGTGACGGCGCGCGTCTTCGCGTCGATCACCCGCACGCCGGTCGCCTTCCCCTTGCCCTCGTCGTAGATGATGGAATGCACGACGGAGTCGGGGCGCACCGTTAGGTTCCCCGTCTTCGCCGCCCAGGGAAGCGTCGATGAGTTCGAGCTGAAGTAGCCGCCTAACGGGCATCCGCGCATGCAGAGGTTGCGCGCCTGGCAGGTGCCGCGCCCCTGCTGGAGGTGGATCTCCTTCGGTTG
>JACMLI010000253.1 GCA_014379705.1 Gemmatimonadaceae bacterium | reverse complement strand
CCGCCACCACCCGGCCTAACGAGGGCCAGGCCAGGGGGGTGAGCAGGGTGCCAGCGAAGACGCCAGCCACGGCCGCCACCCCGTCGCGTCGCCCTGACGCCGCCGCGACGCACGCCGTGCCCGGACAGAGCGCCGCGATACCGAACCCGCCGCCGAAGATGATCGCTCCCACCGCCTGTGCCGCGAGGTCGGTCGGAGGCGTGGCCACGGTGATCGCCGGCACGAGGCCGAGCGCATCCATCCAAAGCATGCCGAGCATCGCAGTGACGATCGCCCCGAACATCACGACGACCACCGTGAAGTCGCGGCCCACCAGCTGGCCGCGTATCACGCGCGCGTCACCGAGCCCCGCGCGCTCGAGCACCACGCCGAACGCGATGCCCACCGGCACGGCGGTGGCGATGATGGGGAGGGCCGTCACGGTCAGGCCTCCCGCGGGGCCGCAAGCCGGGTCACGAGCATCGCTGTCCCGAATGCGATCGGGATGAAGACCCACGCCCCGGTCACGAGCATTGCGCCGCCGGAGAGCGCCAACCCGGACGTGCATCCATAGGCGAGACGCGCGCCGAGACCCATGAGGGCACCGCCGAGCAAGGCACGCACGACGCGCGCACCCCTCACCGGGGCCTCACTCCGCCGCAGCCGACCCGCCACGAGCGCTGAGAGAAACCCGCCAACCACAACGCCGATCAACTCGAGCGCAATCCAGTCCTGCGCGAGTGGCGTCGACGCGGGGATCCGGTCGGCGAGCGCCGGGCCTGACACGGACCCCGGCGCCACCTGGTCGATCACCGCCCCCGCCGCGGAGGCAAACGCGCCCGACGCGCCGATGCCCCGGCCCGCAAACACGAACGAGGCCAGGAGCACCATGCCTAACAGCAATCCGGCGCGGCCGGGGGAGGCGTAGGTCGCACGCATGTTACGGGCGCGATGCCGGGGAACGAGCAGCGGCGCTGCGCTCGATGGGGAGCTTCTGCTCTTCCCACTCCGTGAACGAGCCGTCGTACAGCTTCACCGGATGCCCCGCGAGGCGCGCGGCAAACAGCACCGCGGTGGCCTGCTGACCGATGTGACAGTACGCGACCACGGTGTCGCCGGGGGCCACGCCCGCATCGGCGAACATCTTCGCCAGCGTCGCACGCGGCAGGTATTGCAGCGAATCGTTGGCAATCGTGTTGAACGGCAGGTTCTTCGCGCCGGGAATGTGCCCGGCCTCGTGCCGCTGCCCGTTGTGATCCATGCCCGGACCATCGTAGAACATCGGGGCGCGTGCGTCGATGAGCCGGAATCCCGGCGTGCCCAGTCGTGCCCTCACCCACTCGCGATCCACCACGACGGAGCGATCGGCCTTGATCGTCAGGCGGCCGGTTACAGGGGCGAGTGGCGCGTCCTTCGTGAGCGGGAGGCCGCCCCGCTTCCAGGCATCGCTGCCGCCATCGAGCCACTGCGTGCGCGCGCCGAGTCCCGCGGCTTGCAGCGTCCACACGATGCGCGTCGACGGGGAGACCCAGTCCATGCCCGCCACGACCACGATGCGACTGTTGTCGCTGATGCCGAGCTGTTCGAGCCGGGCGCGCAGGTCGGCTTCGTCGGGAAGCGTGAGGGAGGGCGTGCCTGGCGCATTGGGGAGCGCGAGGTCCTGCATCTGCACAAAGCGCGCGCCGGCAATGTGCCCCTCGGCGTAGTCGTCGCGCGGTCCAACGTGGAGCACGACGAGTGTCGGGTCGTTGATGACGCGGGAGAGCTCGGTCGGCGTGATGAGGAGCGACGCCCCGCCTTGTGGCGCAGCGACGCCGATCGGGAGGGCGAGGGTGGCGCAGAGCAGGAGCCGTGCGCGGTGGGAAGGCATGGAGAAACTCCGGGTGGCGTGAGTGTTCCCATTGTGCCTGGCGGTGAGGCTCAACCGGTGGAGCGCGCGTTGGGGAGTTGTGCGGAAGCTGTGGACGGGATGGACGGGTATTGGACGCAGCGGACGAGATGGACGAGATGGACGAGATGGAGGCGTCCCGCCTACTCACGTCGTTGGAGCGCGCAGCATGTCGTTAGGCGAAACGAGACGGTCGCGCGCGCGTCGTTGGCGGGAGGGCCGACGACACCGACCCTGGGCACCTGCCTTCGCAGGTGCGAGGACTCTCTTGCCCATCTCGTCCATCTCGTCCAACTCGTCTATCTCGTCCATCCCGTCCATCCCGTCCATCCGTCCCCCTACCGCTCGAACCGATACCCCGACTTGAACACCGTCACGATGTGCCGCGGCTCCGCCGGGTCGTCCTCGAGCTTGCGGCGGAGTTCGACGATGTGCGAGTCCACCGTGCGCGAGAGCACCAGTGGGCCATAGCCCCACACGTCACGCAGCAGTTCGGCGCGGGACGCCACGCGCCCGCCGCGGCGCACGAGCGTGAGCAGGAGGTCGAACGCCTTGGGCGATAGCGTCACCGACTCCCCGCGCCGCGTCGCCGAGCGCGCCTGGGGATCGACGCAGACGTCGCCGAAGGTGATCAGGGACGCGTCGTCAGGCACCGCGGGACGGTTCGCGCGACGCCGCAGCAGTGCATGCACGCGCTCCAACAGCTCGACGAGGCTGAACGGCTTGGTCACGTACTGGTCCGCGTCGAGACGGAACCCGCGGATCTTGTCCTGTTCCTCGCCGCGCGCCGACAGGATGATCACCGGCAGGTCGCGCGAATGCCCGCGCAGTGTGCGCAGGACCTCGAAGCCGTCCATGCCGGGCAGCATCAGGTCGAGGATCACCAGGTCGGGGGCCCAGCTCGTGGCCGCGCCTAACGCCTCGGGCCCCGAGTGCGCCGTACGCACCTCGAGCCCCTCGAGGCGCAAGTTGTGCGCGAGGAGGTCCGCGAGGTCACGTTGGTCTTCGACGATGAGGACGCGGCCGGCCATGCGTCAGGACAGCGGAAGCTGGAAGACAAAGCGCGCCCCGCCCCCGGGGGCCTCCTCGACCGACGCGCTCCCCCCATGGTCGTTCGCGATGTCGCGCACGATCGTCAGCCCGATGCCGCTGCCCCCCGCGGCGCGAGCCTGTGCCTGCGATCCGCGCTCGAAGGGGCGCCAGATGCGTTCACGCTCCGGCGCTGGAATGCCCGGCCCGCTGTCGGTCACGGTCACCCGAGGACCGTCTCCCGCCGGGACACTCACCTCGACGACGACGGGGGCGTTATCGCGTCCGTATTTCACGGCGTTGTCGAGCAGGTTGAGCAGCACCTGTCGGAGCGCGCCGCGCTGCATCGTGGTCACCGCCCGCTCCGCGCCCCGCACCTCGATCGAGATGTTGCGCGGCGTCGCGAGCGGCTGGAACTCACGGGCCGCCTGGCGCGCTTCTTCGGCCACGTCCGTGGAAATCCGCGGCTGGTCCTTCTGCCGCGGTCCTCGCGTGAAGCGAAGCAGCCCCTCCACCAGGTGCTGCAACCGCAGCACTTCGCGATCTGCCATGTCGAGCGCCGACTTGCGCACGCCGGGATCGGTGTCGCGACCGAGGCGAATGGTGTCGAGCACGAGGCGCATCTGCGTGAGCGGCGTGCGCAGTTCATGGGAGACGTTCGCGACGAACGCCGATCGATCGGCGGCAAAGTGCACGTCGCGTCGGAGCTGCACCGAGGCGACCACGCTCAAGCCCAGGGCGAGCGCGAGGAGCACGAGCATGAACGGCACGCCAGCGCGTGGTGAGGCGCCGATCAGCAGGGCCTCGCCGAGCTCGGGGTTCATTTGCGCCGTGACCTGCATCGCACCGAACGGCGCGGGGAGGCGCACGGTCTCGGCGTTCGTCCATCGTCCGACCGCGCGCGAGCGGAAGACGGGGCGTCCGACCGCGTCACCGACTTCCAGGTCCATCACCGTTTCGTTGGGGCGACCGCGGCCAAGGGACGACGGAAGCAGGTCTTCGCGCGTGAGCACGCGCCGGAAGATGGTATCGATCGCGGCCGGCGAATATTCGAGCCCGTAGATCAGCGTATCGCCCCACTGCGTCGGCATCGAGCGGAAGGCGAGCATGCGCGTGGAATCGCCGCGGGCGACGACAAGGAGCTGGTACCCCCACGTTTCCCCGGAGCCCGCGCGCGCGGCGGTCGTGAACAGCCCGTTGATCCACGGAGTGTCTTCCTGCACGCCGCGCACGAGCGAGACGCGCCGCGCGTCCGCGTCGGGTGGCACGTCGGCGAGCCAGCCGCGCTTCGGTGCGTAGTCGAGCCCCACGCCTAACGAGTCGCTCCCGATGGCAAACCCGTAGTAGCGCAGCGGCAGCGGACCGTAGCGCGGCTCGTGGCAGAGGCAGCGATCGTTCCACGGGATGTAGTGCCCGAGTTCCTGTGCGGAGGGCACCCGCGGCGAGGTGTGCAAGCCTTCCCCATGGTTGACGGGACCGAGCAACTCGTCCATGGACGCGCGCAACTCCGCCACGAGGTGCTCCCGATAGCTCCACGCCGCGAAGGCGGCGTAGTCGCGCAGCGCGCGCTGCGCGATCACCTGGCCCTGACGCGCCCCGCGGATCGCCTGCACCATGATGATCGCCACTGACGCGAGCCCGCCGACGAGCAGGAGCTGGAGCCACAGGGTGGCCGTGCGGGAGCGGAGACTGGGGCGCATGAACTCGAAAGCTCGCTGGACCCGGTCCGTCAGGGGAGCGGGCAGTTGTGCGGAATCCGTGCAGGCATGGCCGGACTGCCCCGACGCAGGAGTGCCCACCCGGAGGGAATGGCGCCTCGTCCCCGCCGCGTGGAACCCGACTCATCGCCCGGCTATCCTCACGCCTGTCCCCGCGATTCCGCGGGGTGACCTACCGTGATGGAGCAATAAATGACAAGCCGGAATCGCGACGCTTCGCGGAGCTTCGCCGCACGCCACATGGCCACCCTCGTCCTGGGTGCCACGCTCGTGCTCGGGGGAGCATCGGCACCTGCACCGCAGCAGAAGCCGCTCGACGCCATGAACGACTTGCTGTCTGTGGATCGTGCGTTTGCCACCGCGTCGGCACGCGTGTCACCCGCGGACGGACTCGGCGCCATGTTCGCTCCCGACGTCGAGATGCGCGCGCCGCAGGGCGTGGTGAGTGGGAAGGACGCGATCCTTGCCTTGCTCCGCTCCAACCCCGAGAACCTCGCCGGACACCTCTCGTGGTCGCCGACGCGCGGGAGCATTTCAGCCGACGGGACGCAGGGCTACACGGCGGGCATGATGACCCTCACGCGTCCCGACTCGACGCGCTTGCAGCTCAAGTACATCTCGTTCTGGGTGCGAGGCGCCGACGGATGGAAGGTCCGCCTGTTTCGTCGATCGCCGCGCGCGGATGGCCCGATGGGGACCGCGCTCGCCCTCTCCCTGCCAGCGAAGCTCGTCCCGCCCGTGCGCGAGTCCTCGGTGATCGCTCGTTATGCGAAGGAAGTGGATGCGGCGGAGCGGGCCTTCTCCGCCGAGGCGGGGGTCATCGGCATCGGGGCGGCGTTTGCGAAGTACGGATCGGCGGATGCAATCAACATCGGGGCGCCGAACCAGTCGGATTTCGATATCGGCGCGGAGGCGATCGGCAAGGCGGTGGCAGGTGGGGAATACCCGGGACCGACGAACATCTCGTGGGCGCCAGAGCACGCCGTCGCCGCGTCGAGCGGGGACTTCGGGGCCACGGTGGGCTACATCCAGATCCCCGCCGATGGGGGCCGGCCGGCTGGGCGCGTCCCCTTCTTCACTATCTGGCGCAAGGCGAGCCCCACGTCGCCGTGGCGGTACATCGCGGAGTGACGGGCCGCGAGGGACGGGCGTGTGAGGTGCAGGCGCGTCCCGCGTGTCTCCCCGGCATGATCCTCCCCCTCCTGTGCTCCCTCAGGCCTCGCTGGCTCGCCGTGGCGTTCGTGGCGGCCTCCATGGCGTGTGCGAACGCACACGAGCCGGCGCGCACCGACCGCGTTCACGGCGTCATCCTCGTGCCGATATTGTCGTCCCTGTCGATCATCGCCCCCCAGCCCGTCAGGGTGGGCGTGCCGGTGGACGTCACGATCCGGACATTTGGCAGCTCGACCTGTGCCAGGCCGGCAGGGATGGACGTGACACATTCGGGGTCCGAGGTGCTGTTCGTTCCCTGGGTCACGAGCGGCGCGCAGTCGGCCTGCACTGACGACCTCGCGTCGCACCAGCACGTGGCCTCGGTGACGTTCACCCAACCGGGCACCGCGCGCCTCGTGGCCTTTGGGTACAAGGTGGACTTCCAGGGGGGTCGCAGCCTCGGCACCGTCGCAGTGTCGATCACCGTGACGCCGTAAGCGTTAGGCGGGAGGGGCGTTGCAGGGCGTTTGAGGCGTGTGACGCGCCATGCGCTCCGCCGCCCCGGCCTTGAAAGGGCGACTCGGCGGGGCAGAAAGGGAAACATCCCGCGAGTGGATTGATGATTGGGGTGCGAGGGGGCAGCTTAGCCCGGCCAGAAGGCGCCTGCCCTCGCGTTCGACCTCCCGCTCCCTGTCCGTGTCGAGACCGATCCCCCGAGCCCCAGCCAGCGCATGACCGCCACCGCCGCGCCGGTCGCCTGGTATCGCACCATCACGCGTGAGCAGTGGCGCGCCCTCGCGGCCGCCAAGCTCGGGTGGATGCTCGACGCGATGGACTTCCTGATCTACGTCATGGCGATCGGGCAGCTCAAGACGTACTTCGGTTTCGACGATGCCACCGCCGGGCTTTTGGGCACCGTCACACTGATCACCTCGGCGATCGGCGGCATTGTCTTCGGCGTGGTGGCTGACCGTGTCGGGCGAACGAAAGCCCTGATGGCGACGATCCTCATCTTCTCGTTCGCCTCCCTCGGCGCTGCCACCTCGCAGAGCGTCTTCCAGCTGATGGTCTGGCGCGTGATCCTGGGGTTCGGCATGGGGGGCGAGTGGGCGTCCGGGGCCGTCCTCGTGAGCGAAACGTGGCCACCGGAGCATCGCACCAAGGCCATCAGCATCATGCAATCGGGGTGGGCCCTCGGCTACATCATGGCCGCGGTGCTCGCCGCGCTGATCCTCGACGTCTTCGCGTTAGGCGACGAGGCGTGGCGCTGGCTCTTCGTCGTCGGCGTGGCCCCGGCGTTCTTCATCCTCTGGATCCGGCGTCGCGTGAAGGAACCCGAGGCGTGGCTCAAGGGGCGCAACGCTCCGGCCGCGCGCGCCAACCCGTTCGCCGTGCTCTTCGGGTCCGAGCTGCGGCGGAAGACGCTTCTCGCGACCCTGCTCTCTGCATTTGTGCAGTTCGCGAACTGGGGTCTCTTCTTCTGGCTCCCCGGCTTCCTCGCCACGCCGGTCGAGCGCGGTGGTGCGGGAATGACGATCGTCCGCTCGGCGGCATGGATCATCCCGGTGCAGATCGGGGCGTACATCGGCTACAACTCCTTCGGCTTCATTGCCGATCGTTTCGGTCGTCGTCGCACGTTCGTGTGCTACCTGACGGCGGCGGCGATCCTCGTGCCGATCTATGGCCAGATGGCGCGCAACCCGCTGGTCCTCATGGCGCTCGGTCCCGTGCTTGGCTTCGTGGGCTACGGATACTTCAGCATGTTCGGGTCGTTCCTGGCCGAGCTCTTTCCGACGGCCGTGCGGGCGACGGGGCAGGGGCTCACGTACAACCTCGGTCGGGGGCTCGGTGCCTTCGCACCGTACACGATCGGGTACCTGGCGACGTTGCCGCGTGTTGGCATCGGGTCCGCGCTTGCGCTCACGTCGGCGTTCTTCCTGTGCGGGGCTCTGCTGAGCCTTGCGTTTCCGGATCGGAGCCGGGAGCAGCTGGTCACTTGATTTCCTGCGTGACTCGCCCGTTGCCTGGGTGGCGAACAAACTACTTCAACGCAGAGGCGCAGAGGCACGCGGAGGTGCGCAGAGCACTGCGACAGCCGACGAGGGCTTTCTTCAGCGCTGCGAGTCGGCTGAGTGAAGGCCTGGGTTGTTTGTTTCGAGCTCTTGCGTGCGCCTCTGCGACCCTCGGCGAGCCTCCGCGTCTCTGCGTTCCGCAGTTGCCCTTGACCTTGTCCTTGCCCAGACGCTCACGAATCCGATGGAGGCCGTGGTGTCCACTCCGGCTTCTGCTCACCAAGGCCCGGAATCGCGCCCATGACCGGCGCTGCATCGGCGATGTTGTGCGGCGGCCGCAGCGCCGGGATGCGCCCCACGGGTGAATCCACCTCGGTCCAGCGATCACGGGCCGCCAGCTGCGGATGTCCCGCGACGCCAATGACGTCGTTTACCACAGCATTCGCGATCCCTGCGGCATCGAGTCGCGTCACCACCTCGGCCACGGTGAGGGTGCGCAAGAAGCCTTCGAGGCGCGACTCGATGAGCTCGCGATGGGCGAGACGCGCCGGGTTGGTCGCGAACTCCGGCTGGTCCGCAAGGGACGCGTCGCCGACGACGCCCGCGCAGAAGCGGCGGAACTCCGTGTCGCTCTGCACGGCAAACAGCACCTGCCCATCGGCGCATGCGTACGCGCCATACGGCACGATCATGTTGTGGCGAAGGCCCACGCGTTGTGGGGTCGCGTTGCCGCCGAGGTGCACGTAGAGCGGCGGCATCATCCATTCCGTCATGCACTCGAGCATCGAGATGTCCACGCACGCGCCCTGCCCGGTGCGCTCACGCCGGTACAGCGCAGATACGGCGCTCGAGAACGCGTAGTGCCCCGACCCGATGTCGGCGATGCTCACGCCGGCCTTTGCGGGCGCATCGGGCGTGCCCGTCATCGACACGATGCCCGACTCGGCCTGGATGAGCATGTCGTACGCCTTCTTGTCGCGATACGGCCCCTCCGCGCCATACCCGCTGATGCGCACCCACACGAGTCGCGGTGCCCGCGCCGCCAGGGCTTGGTAGCCGAGTCCGAGCCGCTCGATCGCCCCCGCGGTGAGGTTGTGCACGAAGACGTCGGCGTCGAGCACCAGGCGTTCCACTGCAGCGAGACCCTCCGGTGTCTTGAGGTCGAGGGCCACGCTGCGCTTCCCGCGGTTGAGCCACGCGAAGTACGCTGACAAGCCCCGCATGGCTCCATCGTACCGCCGCGCAACGTCCCCGCCGTCGGGATGCTCGACCTTGATCACCTCGGCGCCGAGGTCGGCAAACTGCCGCGTGCAGAAGGGACCGCTTACCGCCTGCTCGATCGCCAGTACACGCAGGCCCTCGAACGGCAGGGGCGCGGTCATGGCGCTGGCGTCGGTACCGGCACGACGGGAGCGTGCCCGCGCTTGTAGACCATCACCGAGCGGCGATACCTGATCACGACCGTTCCGTCCGACGTGAAGCCCGTCGTCCGTACTTCCACGATGCCCATGTGCGGACGCGACTTCGACTCGCGCGCGCTGAGCACTTCGGACTGCGCGTAGATCGTGTCCCCGGCAAACACGGGGGCCGGTAACTCGATGTCGGTCCAGCCGAGGTTCACGGCGTTGCGCGAGATGTCACTGACCGACAGGCCCACGACGAGGGCAAGCGTGAACGTTGAGTTCATGAGGGGCTGGCCGAACTCTGTCTGGGCCGCGTAGTGCTTGTCGAAGTGGATCGGGTTGCTGTTGTTGGTGAGCAGCGTGAACCAGGTGTTGTCGACTTCGGAGACGGTGCGCCCGATCGGATGGCGGAGGATCATCCCCACCTCGAAGTCTTCGTAGCAACGTCCTGCGGCCTCGGTCATCGGGCCTCCTGCGAGCGTGACGTGAGTGCGTCGTGGGCCCGGAGCGTGGTCTGCGCCATGCGGAGGTTGGCGGCGTCGATCATGACGCCGTCCTGCCCGACCGCACCGCGACCCTCGGCGACGGCCCGTTCCCACGTTGCCACCACGGCGCGCGCGCGCTCGACGTCCGCGGGGGCGGGGGAGAAGGTGCGGTTGACCACCGGAAGCTGTGCCGGGTGGATGCACTGCTTGCCGTCGAAGCCCATGGCGCGCGCCAGGCGCGCGGCGCGGGCGAGCCCGGCTTCATCCTTGTAGTTGGCGAAGGGGCCGTCGAGGCAGCGCAACCCGTTGGCACGCGAGGCCGCGACGATGCCGTGCATCGCGGCGTGCCAGCGGTGGCCCGGGTACATCGCATCGTGCTCGTCCTCTTCGCCAATGCTCGCCAGCGGCATTCGCATGGAGGCGGCATAGTCCCCCGATCCAAAGATCAGCGCCTCCAGTCGCGAACTGCTCGATGCGATCTCGCGAAGGTTCAGGAATCCGCTCGCCGTCTCGATCTGCGCCTCGATGCCGATGCGGTGCGGGAGGTGGCAGCGCGCCTCGATCTGCGTGAGCATGGTGTCGACGAACTCCACGTCCCGTGAGGCCCGCGTCTTGGGGAGCATGATGGCCTCCACGTGCGCCCCTGCCGTCTCGATCACGTCGACGAGGTCGCGATAGGCGAACATCGTGTCGAGGGCGTTGATCCGTACAATACGGGCGCGCTGCCCGAAGGCGAGCGTGCGCAGCGCCTCGACGACCACGCCACGGCTGCCTTCCTTCTGCCCGGGGGCAACGGCGTCCTCGAGGTCGAGGCAGACGGCATCGGCGTCGCTCTTTGCCGCCTTGGCGATCATGTCGGCGCGCGCGCCCGGGACAAACAACATGCTGCGCGCGACGCGCTGGGGAAGGGAGTGCATGGGCCGTCAGAAGGACCGCGGCATGTCCAGGACATGCTCGCCGAGGTAGGAGAGGATGAGGTTCGTGGAGATGGGGGCCACCTGGTAGAGCCGCGTCTCGCGGAACTTGCGCTCGATGTCATACTCCGCGGCGAAGCCAAAGCCGCCATGCGTCTGCAGGCACACATTGGCCGCCTGCCACGACGCGTCAGCCGCGAGCAGCTTGGCCATGTTGGCCTCGGCGCCGCAGGGCTGGCCGGCGTCGAACAGGCCCGCGCCCTCGTAGCGCATGAGGTCTGCTGCGCGCACGTTCGCATACGCCTGGGCAATCGGGAACTGGATTCCCTGGTTCTGCCCGATGGGCCGGTCGAACACCACGCGCTCGCTCGCATAAGTGCGCGCCCGGTCGATGAACCAGAAGCCGTCGCCGATGCACTCGGCGGCAATCAGGATCCGCTCGGCGTTCATGCCGTCGAGGATGTAGCGAAAGCCCTGGCCTTCCTCGCCGATCAGGTTCTCCGCCGGGACCTCGAAGTTCTCGAAGAAGAGTTCGTTGGTCTCGTGGTTCACCATGTTCTCGATCGGCCGCACGCGCATCCCGCGCGCGGTCGCGTCGCGCAGGTCGACGAGGAATACCGAGAGCCCGTGCGTGCGCTTCGTGACCTGCTCCAGCGGCGTGGTGCGCGCGAGGAGGAGCATCAGGTCGGAGTGCTGCACCCGTGAGATCCACACCTTCTGGCCGTTCACGACGTAGCGGTCTCCCTGACGAACTGCGGTCGTCCGCAGGCGCGTGGTGTCAGTGCCCGTGGTCGGTTCGGTCACCGCGAACGACTGCAGGCGCAACGCACCCGCGGCGATGGCCGGGAGGTACTTCGTCTTTTGGGCGTCGGAGCCATGTCGCAGCACGGTCCCCATCGTATACATCTGCGCGTGACACGCCCCGCTGTTCGCGCCGGCGCGGTTCACTTCCTCGAGGATCACCGACGCTTCGGTCAGCGTGAGGCCCCCACCGCCGTAGGCCTCCGGGATCAGTGCGGCGAGCCAACCGCCACGCGTGAGCGCCTGCACGAAGGCGTCGGGATAGCCCGACTCCCGCTCGACCTGCTGCCAGTACGCCGAGTCGAACGGGGCACACGCTTCGCGCACCCCCTCGCGGATGGCCGCGTGCTCACGTGCCCGCGGATTGATCTCAGCCATGAGTGGCCATCTGCGGGGCTCGTGGGTCCGGTGCGAGGTTGGCGAAGGCCAGGGCCATGTCGTTGAGCTGCGAGAGCCCATGCACGGCCTCGATCGCGCGCTCGGCGGTCTCGGCATCGTACCGCGGGGCGACCAGTCCACGGAGCTTGTCGGCGAGCAGGGCCGTGCTCACCGGGTTCTCCGGGTTGCCGCGGGGGAACGCCGACGCGCGCACGTGCCGCGACCCGTCGCGACCGACGAAGGTGATGCGCGTGCCCCACTCGGCGGGGTATCGCGAGGTGAGTTCGTCGGTGGGGCGAACGTGGATTCGCGGAAGGAGGGCAGCGATCTCGCGGTGCGCCACCCCGTTCGTGGTGAACCGATCGTCGCTGAACTGCTCGAGCCCCACGCGTCCCTCGAGCAGCGCGACGGCGACGCAGTACGCGAGGCTGAACTTCGCCTGGTAGGGAGTCGCGGGATTGCGCGCCTTCACGATCTCGAGGCCCGGGGCATACGTCTCGACCTCCACGGACTCGAGCGCGGTCAGGGCGTCGACGTCATCCCACCCCTGGTCGGAGCGATGGTCGATCGAGACGTCGATCGCCGAGTGGGTGTGGCCGCAGCAGGCGTGGAGCTTGTAGCAGTTTTCGCTGACCTTCCAGCGCGTACCTAACGCGTCGGTGACGCGGGAGGCGTCGTACCCGGTGGTCGTGGCACGGAAGAACCCGCGCTCCCCCTCGAGGATCCGCGTCGCCCCGGTGAAGCCGTGCCGCGCGAGGTCGGCGGCGAGCACGCCATTCATCGCCGCCTTGCCCGGGTGCAGCGCCTTGCTCATCGCGCCGTCAGCATTGAACTCCCAGAGTCCGGCCGCTTGCGTGCCCGCGCTCCCGAGGGCGTCGAGCATCTGGTGCGCGTCGAGTCCAAGCAGCGAGCCCGCCGCGACCGCCGCGCCGAACGTCGCGGCCGTGCCGGTGGGATGCCAGAACGCATAGTGGCTCGGGTTCACGGCCTCACCGACGCGCAGCGCCGCTTCGTACCCCAGCGTCACGGCGAGGAGGAACGCCTCACCGCTCGCGTGCTCGCGTTCGGCGACCGCAAGCGCTGCCGGGATCACGGGGGCCGCGGCGTGGAGCGTCGAGCCCTTGTGCACGTCGTCGAGCTCGAGGATGTGCGTCGCCACGCCATTCGCCAGGGCCGCTCCGGCCGCCGAGGACCGGGGACCGGCAAAGACCGTGGCGTCGTCGCTCGCGCCCAGCGTCCGCACAACCTCGCGTGCCTTGAGCGCCGGGCCCTCGAGCGCCCCGGCGAGCGCCGAGCCGAGCCAATCCAGGACCGCGCGACCGGTGTCAGCCAGTGCAGCGGCCGGCACGTCGGCAGGCTGAAGCCTGGCGGCGAACTCCGCGAGCTGCCGACTCACTGATTGAGGCTCCATCGTGCGTTCCCTGGACGTGGCGGGCCAAAGCTAGGGTCCGGGCCCTCGCGATAGAAGGCACCCGGTCACTGCGGGCGCCCGGTTGTGCTTCGCTTCTCCGGGTGCGCAAGTTCAGGCGTGGCTCTCCCGAGCCATCCTCTTTGCCACGTCGCCGGAGTTCCGTCCATGGCTCGCTCGCTAGCGCTTGCAGGTGCCCTGATCGTCCTCGCCGCGCCTCTCACCGGACGCGCGCAGGGGAAGCCAACCGTCGAACAGTTCATGTCGCCGTCGTCGCCCCTCGAGCTCACGAGCGCGAAGAAGGCCGATCGGGTGGCATGGATCGCCTACGAGAAGGGGATGCGCAACGTCTACACCGCTGCCGCTCCCTCGTGGACGCCCGTTCGGCTCACGCGCTTCCTCGAAGATGACGGGGTCGAGGTGACCGACGTGAACATCTCCGACGACGGCAGCATGGTCGTCTTCGTCCGCGGGTCGGCGCCCAACCGCAATGGATGGGTCGCAAACCCATCACACGATCCGGATGGTGGCGAGCGCGCCATCTGGGCCGTGCGCTCCTCAGGTGGTGCCGCCTTCAAGGTTGTGGAGGGCGGGGCACCCGAGCTCTCACCCGATGGTCGCATCGTCGCGTACGTGAAGGACGGCCAGGTCTACGCATCGCGCATCGGCGTCGCGGTCAAGGACAGCATCGATCGCGGCCTCAAGCCGTACATCAAGGCGTGGGGCACGCAGCGTACGCCACGTTGGTCCCCCGACGGCTCGCGCCTGGCGTTCGTGAGCGCGCGGCAGAACCACTCGTTCATCGGCGTGCTCGACGTGAAGAAGCGCAGCGTGATGTTCATGGCGCCCAGCGTGGATTTCGATGACGCGCCCGAGTGGTCGCCGGATGGACGCGAGGTCGCATTCACGCGTCGCCCGGGCACGCCGTTCGGCTCGCAGGGGCAGGTGGCCGTCAACAGCATCGGCAACCCGTCAGGTCCTGCCTCGGGGAGTCCTGGCGCCTCACGAGGCCCGTGCGCCGGCGTGCCACTCGGTGGCGGTGGCGGTGGTGGCTTTGGCCAGCAGCAGGCGCCTCGCCCGCCGGGCCCTGACGAACCCCCGGG
This sequence comes from Gemmatimonadaceae bacterium, assembly GCA_014379705.1. GTDB lineage: Bacteria > Gemmatimonadota > Gemmatimonadetes > Gemmatimonadales > Gemmatimonadaceae > RBC101. The sequence continues at coordinate 1,906 of JACMLI010000253.1, read as the reverse complement.
ACTGTGCCGCGCGACGTTCACCGGCGGCCATACACTCCTGGTGATGGTGGCGAAGGTCGCCGATGGGAGCGCGCGGGAACTGTGGCGCAACACGCGCGGCGACACGGTGTTCACCAGCATCGCGAGGATGTCGTGGGGCGATGGTCATATCGTCTTCCCGCATTCCCCGCCGCACGACGAGTGGGAGCGCTACTACTCGATCAGCGTGACGTCGCCCACGGCCACGCCGGTGATGCTCACGACCACCAACGGCATGATCGAGGACGCGACCAGCGCCAACCTCTCGAAGGACGGGCGCACGTTGTTCTACACGACGAATGCCGGTGACATCGAGCGACGCCACATCTGGGCCGTGCCGGTGAGTGGTGGCACGCCACGCCAGGTGACGACCGGCGCCGACGTCGAGACGCACCCGCAGCCGCTCGCGTCGGGGCGTCAGCTCGCCATGCTCTTCTTTGGCGCGAAGACGCCTGCCTCCGTGGCCGTGGCACCCATCGACGGTGGAGCGGCCAGGCCGTTCTTCCCGAAGCTCGACGCCGGGTTCCCGACGTCCGCGCACGTGACGCCCGAGGTCGTGATCGTGAAGTCGCCGGATGGGATGGAGATCCATAACCAGCTCTTCCTCCCGGCCGACCTCAAGCCCGGCGAGAAGCGTCCGGCGATGGTCTTCGTGCATGGCGGTCCCGTCAGGCAGATGATGCCCGCGTACCACTACATGCAGTTCTACCACTGGGCGTACGGCTACAACCAGTACCTCGCATCGCAGGGCTACGTCGTGCTCTCGGTCAACTTCCGGAGTGGCGTCGGCTACGGGAAGTCGTTCCGCAACGCGCCCAACAGCGGTGGACGCGGCAACGCCGAGTACCAGGACGTGCTCGCAGCGGGCAAGTGGTTGCAGGCGCGACCCGACGTTGATCCCACGCGCATCGGTATCTGGGGCCTTTCGTATGGCGGTGTCCTGACGGCGCAAGCGCTCGCGCGCAACTCCGACCTCTTCATCGCCGGTGCCGACCTCGCGGGCGTTCACCTGTGGGGCAGCTCGCTCGACAGCAGCGCCGTCTCGTATCGCTCCTCGGCGATCGCGGCCATGGACGGGTGGAAGTCGCCGGTGTTCATCGTGCATGGCGACGACGACCGCAACGTCGACTTCGCGCAAACGGTGGGACTCGTTCAGCTGCTACGGGCCCGCAACATCTATCATGAGATGATGATCATCCCGGACGATCTCCATGAGTCGATGTTCCATGGAATCTGGATGGACACCTGGAACCGGATGTCGGTGTTCTTCAAGCGCTTCGTGTGGGACAAGCAGATTGCGACCACCTCTCCCTGAACGCTCGCCCGCAAACGCAAAGAGATGACGATACTTCGGCCCGCGGATCGCACGGACGGGCCTTCACTGCTGCGCCTCACGGCTCGCCTGGCCGCCTTTCCCGTGCCAGGACACCGGCAGGCGACGGAGATTGAGCTGGCGGACCATGGCATCCTCCGCCGGGCCTTCGAAGAACCCGCGGAGGACGCGCTCCTCCTCGTGGCCGATGATCCGGTGGGTGGCATCGTCGGCTACATCTTCGTGACGACGCGCGCCGACTACTTCACGGGCAAGCCCCACGGGCACGTCGAGATCCTGACGGTCGCGTCTGGCCAGGAAGGGAAGGGTGTGGGCCGCGCGCTGATGGACGCTGCCGAGGCGTGGTCGGCGACTCGCGGCTATTCGCAGGTGACGCTGAACGTGTTTGCCACCAACGATCGGGCGCGCGCCGTCTATGCACGACTCGGCTACGAGCCCGAGCTCGTGCGCTATCGCAAGGCGATCCCGCCAGGCGAGCCGCGCACAGACCACTAAGGGAGCGAGGATTCCCATGGCCGTGCGCATCGTCAGGCTGGGCAGTGACCGTCTTCCGGG
>JACMLI010000026.1 GCA_014379705.1 Gemmatimonadaceae bacterium | reverse complement strand
CCGGACGCGACCTGCCTCCGCTGGCCGGGCGCGACGTGCCTCCGGTGGCCGGACGCGCCGGACCTCGCGTCGAGCGATCCGTGCGCGCGTCGCGAGACGACCCACCCTCACGCCTCGCGTTGTTCGCCTTTTCGCGTTCCCTCGCGGTGCTGCGCTGCGCGCGGTGCGCGGCGAGTCGATCGCCGAGGGGAATCTCGAGCTTGGCCGTGGGACGCGCGGCATAGTCGAAGTCGGGGAGCGTGACGCGAGGCAACCCCTTGCCGACCGCACGCTCGATCGCGCGCAGGTCCTCTTCTTCCCCTGGCGACACGAACGTGTACGCCTCCCCCGTCAGCTCGGCGCGCGCGGTGCGACCCACGCGATGGATGTAGTCCTCCGCGGCGAGCGGGACGTCGAAGTTCACCACGTGACCGAGCGCCTCGACGTCGATGCCGCGTGCCGCGATGTCCGTCGCGACAAGCACGCGATGCGATCCGTCCTTGAAGCCGGACAGGGCGAGCGTGCGCTGCGCCTGCGAGCGGTTGCCATGAATGCGCGCCGCCGAGACGCCGTGCTTCGCGAGGTACTCCCACAGGCGATTCGCGCGATGCTTCGTGCGCGTGAACACCAGGGCCTGCTCCATCAGGTCGCGATTGAGCAGTTCGAGCAACAGCGCCGACTTGAGCTCCTGCGGGACCGGATAGATCGCCTGCGTGATCCCGACGGCCGGGGCCGACTTGCGTGCGAGGTTGATCGTCGCCGGGTCCCTCAGCATCTCGCGCGTGAGCTCGATGATCGGCGCGGGCATCGTCGCGCTGAAGAACAGTGTCTGCCGCTTGGCCGGGATGTGCTTGAGGACGCGCCGGATGTCGGGAAGGAATCCCATGTCGAGCATGCGGTCGGCCTCGTCGAGCACGAGGTACTCGACGTGCGCGAGCGACGCATACGGGTGGCGCAGGTGATCGAGCAGGCGACCGGGGGTGGCGACGATCACGTCGACGCCCGAACGGAAGGCATGCTCCTGCGGACCCATGCCCACTCCGCCAAAGATGGCCGCGCCCGTGACCGGGGTGTGCACGGCAACGGCGTTCAACTCCTCGAGGACCTGTGCGGCCAGCTCACGCGTCGGCGTGATCACGAGGGCGCGCGTGACGCCCCGCTTCTGCGCGAGGAGCCGATGCACGACGGGCAGGAGGAAGGCGAGTGTCTTTCCGCTCCCCGTCATCGCACAGGCCAGCACGTCGCGCCCTTCCACGGCCGCCGGAATCGCGTCCGCCTGGATCGGGGTGGGCTTCGCAAAGCCGAGTTCCTTGATGCCTTTGAGCAGCGAAGGGTCCAGGTGGAGCGCAGAGAAGGACACGTGGGGCGGGAAAGAGGAAGTCACGGATCAAGCGGACTAATCTAACACCCCATCGCCCAGCCCCCGCCCGGGTGCGCCTCATCACGTTCGACTGGTTGAGAGCGGTGCAGCGGGGGATCGTCAAGACAGCGTGAGTCGGGATTCGTGATTCGTTTCGTCTTCCGGCGTTTCCCTTCCCTCATCACGCCGAATCACGAATCCCGAATCACCAATAACGGCCCAAACATGCCGATCACCTTCCGCCTGAATGGCCAGCCCGTCTCGTTCGATGGGGACGAGGCCATGCCCCTGCTCTGGTACCTGCGCGACCATGCCGGCCTCACGGGCACCAAGTACGGTTGCGGCGTCTCGGCGTGCGGCGCCTGTACCGTGCACGTCGACGGGAGAGCAACGCGCTCGTGCGCGACGACGGTGCGTGCGGTGTCGGCGCGTGCGGTCACCACCATTGAGGGACTCGCCGCGGGCAACACGTTGCACGCCGTGCAGGCAGCGTGGATCGAGGAGGACGTGCCCCAGTGTGGGTATTGCCAGGCGGGGCAGGTGATGGCCGCCGTCGACCTGCTGCGTCGCACCCCGCGTCCCACGGACGCCGACATCAACACGATCACGAACCTCTGTCGTTGCGGCACGTACCCGCGGATCCGTCGTGCGATCCATCGCGCCGCGGCCGCGCTCGCCGACGGGGCCACGCGATGAGCCGCCCGCGCGAGGTCTCCCGCCGGGACTTCCTCCTCGTCACCGGTACCGCGTTAGGCGGCGTGATGGT
>JACMLI010000252.1 GCA_014379705.1 Gemmatimonadaceae bacterium | reverse complement strand
CTCCCTGGCGCGATCTTCCAGCATCCCCGACCCCGCCCTCGAACCGTGCACCTCACACGCGCCAGCGCACTCGCCCTGATCGTCTTCGCCTCCGCGTGCGGTGGCGTGCGCGGCGGATCGGTCCCGGCCCCGGTGCGCTCCCTTCGCCACGAGGTCGACTCTCTCCTCGCCGACCCGCGACTTCGCAACGCATACCTCGGCGTGCTCGTGGTGGATCCGGTGAGCGGTGACACGCTCCTTTCGCACAACGCCGGCAAGCTCTTCATGCCCGCGTCGAACCAGAAGATCCTCACGGGCGCCGTCGCGCTGACTTTGCTCGGCCCCGACTACCGCTTTTCCACCTCGGTCTACGCCGATGGCGTGATCGCGCAGGGCACGCTCACCGGCAATCTCCGGGTTGAGGGAATGGGCGACCCCAGCATGAGCGACCACATGGCGAAGGACGCGATGACCCCCATGCGCGCCTTCGCCGATTCGCTCGCGGCCCGGGGCATCACCCGCATCACGGGCGCGCTGGTGCCCGGGCGCGACGCGTTCCCCGATGCGACGTGGGGCTTCGGGTGGTCGTGGGATGACCTCGACTTTCCGTACTCGGCCGGCGTCGACGAGTTGTACTTCAACGAAGGCTTCATGTCGCTCGACGTGATCGGCGGGGCGACGCCGGGGGCATTACCGACGGTTCGAGTGCGGCCGAACCGCGCGTTCCCCAACGTTCAGGTGCTCGCGCGCACTGTCGTACGCGACAGCACGAGCGGGCGACGCAGCCGCGTGAGCGCGCGGCACGACTCCACCGACGCGCTGGCCGTCATCGTCGAGGGAAACATTCCCGTTGGCGATTCCGTGGAGGTCACGCTCACGCACCGCGACCAGGGGCGAGCCTGGCTCGAGGCGCTGCGCACCGCGTTGCGCGATCGCGGCATCCTCGTGGACGGCGGGATTGGCGAGCGCGCGGCCACTGTCGACACGACGTGGACACCAGAGCCACGAGGCACCCTGCTCTTCGCTGTTCGCTCACCGCCGTTGACCGACGTGCTCGTCGCGTTCGAGAAGCCCTCGCAGAACCAGATCGGGGAGATCCTGCTCAAGTCGCTCGGGAGCGCGCGGGCCGGCGTGGGCCGTGCCGACAGCGGCGCGCGCGTCGTGCGTGACCAGGTGCTGGCGTGGGGCGCGCCACGAGACGGATTTCTTGTACGCGATGGGAGCGGACTCTCGCGATACGATGTCGTCTCTCCGGAAACGATCGTGAAGGTCCTCGACGGCATGCGAAAGGGCCTGCACTTCGAGGCGTTTTATCGGGCGCTGCCGATTGCGGGCGTCGACGGCACGATTCGCAACCGCATGCGCGACACGCGCGCCCAGGGCAACGTGCACGCGAAGACCGGCACGCTGAACATGGTGCGCTCTCTCTCAGGCTACGTGACCACTGCCGACGGCCGGATGCTCCTCTTCAGCCTGCTCGCCAATCACTTCACGGTTCCGACGCGAGACATCGACGCGCTGCACGAAGCCATCGCGGTACGACTTGCCTCGCTCCGCGGGGGGACACGCTGATGTTGTCGGTGGCTGAAGCCGCCGCGCGGATCACGGCGGGGATCGTCGCACTTCCCACGGAACGCGTGTCACTGCTCGACGCTCCCGGGCGCGTGCTGGCCGAGGACGCCGTGGCCGCGTACACGATGCCCCCGTGGACCAACTCGGCGATGGATGGCTACGCGGTGCGTGCGGCCGACATCGTGGGCGCGTCGGCGGGCACCCCGGTGCAACTCCGCGTGCTGGAGACGGTCGCTGCGGGCGCGTTTCCGACCGTGGCTGTCGGGGCCGGGGAGGCGACACGCATCATGACGGGCGCTCCCGTCCCCGAGGGGAGCGACACGGTGGTGCGGGTCGAGGATACCGACGACGGCACGGAGATGGTGGAGGTCCGCGACACGCGCGACGCGGGCAAGAACCTGCGACCGAGGGGCGAGGACTTCGTGACGGGGGCCGTGGTGGTCCCCGCGGGCACGGCGATCGCCCCGGCGCAGGTCGGCGTGCTCGCCACGTTAGGCATGCCGGCGGTGACCGTGCACCGGCGCCCCGTGGTCGCGATCCTCGGGTCGGGAGACGAGCTCGTGGACCTCGACCGGTTCCACGAGGTGCTCGCCGGCCGCAAGATTGTGTCTTCGAATTCGTACACGCTCTCGGCGCTCGTGCGCGCGCATGGCGGCATTCCCCGGTTGCTCGGCAATTCCCCGGACGACCCCGACGCCTTGCGTGCCCTCCTCCTGCAAGCGCGCGGGGCCGATCTCGTGGTGACCTCGGCCGGCGCGTCGGTGGGGGCCTTCGACCACACGCGGGCGGTGCTCGCGTCGTTAGGCGCGACACTCGACTTCTGGAAGGTGCGCATGCGCCCGGGGGCACCGATCGGCTTCGGCACGCTGCACGGCACGCCATGGATCGCGCTGCCGGGCAATCCCGTCTCGGCGATGGTGACCTTCGAGCTCTTTGTCCGCCCCGTGATCCGGCGCCTGCTCGGCCATGCGCGATTGCACCGGCAACCGGTCGCCGTCGTGCTCGAGGAGCCGGTGACCATCGCGGCTCGCCTCACCCACTTCCTGCGGGCGGTAGTGTCGGTGCGCGACGATGGCGTGCTCGCGGCACGCCTCACCGGTCCGCAGGGGTCGGGGATCCTCACGTCGATGTCGCGGGCGAATGCGCTGCTGATCATTCCCGAAGAGCAGTCGCACACACCTGCGGGCACGCGCGTCCACGCCTTCCTGATGAACGACGAGGCGCAGCTGTCGGCCACGTTCGCGTTGTAGGATGAGCCTGCACGACCGCTTCCACGTCGCCACCACCATGATCCGCGTCGGCGATCATGCGTGGACGCTCGAGCATCCGCGCAGCGCCGAAGACCTCATCAGCGAGCCGGACTTCGAGCGCGACGAGCGGCTGCCGTATTGGGCCGACATCTGGCCCTCGGCGCGCGTGCTCGCCGACCTGCTCGTCAGGCACCATGGCGATGGCCGCCGCGCGCTCGAGCTGGGGTGCGGCAGCGGCCTCGTGGCGTGTGCCCTCGCGCAGGCTGGATACCAGGTGACGGCGACTGACTACTACCGGGACGCCCTCGCGTTTACGGCGGGCAACGTCGTGCGGAACACGGGCATCGTGGCGGCCACGCGCCTCGTCGACTGGCGCTCGATGCCCAGCGACCTTGGACGCTTCGATCTCGTCGTCGGATCGGATGTGCTGTACGAACGCACGTACGCCACGCTGGTTGCGGACGCCATCGCCGCGACCATCGCGCCGGGGGGCGCGGCCATCATCGCCGATCCGGGGCGCCTGTCCTACCAGGCCTTCCTCGACGCGGCGCAATCGCACGGCCTGCAACTGGATGAAGCGTGGACCATGCCCTGGGCAGCGGAGGGGCAGAGCCAGACGATCCGGCTGCAGGTCCTCCGCGCGCCGTAAGACGGCCATACCGTTCCCGCAACGGCAGGAGGCCAGGTCGCTGCTTGCCGTGCCCACGACCAACAACACGTCGCACCGGCGTGTGCCGGTGCGACGAGGGTGCCTAACGCGAGAGGACGACCGAGGCCGACTGGCGCGTCACGCGTCGCGCCGGCAGCCACGAGGCGAGGACCCCCGTGAGCAGGATCCCGCCGATCACGAGGGCATGCGTGAGGGCATCCCGCGGCGAGACCTGAAAGAGCAGCTGATGCAACGAGCCGCCGGCCACCATGGCGACGGCCGATCCAATGCCCGACCCCACCGCCGTGAGCACGAGCCCGTAGCGCAGGATCATCCAGCGCACGTGCCCCGGCTCGGCGCCGAGCGCCATGCGAATGCCCATCTCGGGCATGCGACGCTGCGCGACCTGCGCGACGACGCCGTACACTCCAACGACCGCCAGCAGCGCCCCGACGCTCGCGAACGTCGCGAAGAGCAACGCCAGGAAGCGCTCACGCGCCACCGAGCGGGCGCGCAGGTCGTCCATCGTCGTCGTGGCGACGACCGCGGCCATCGGATCCAGCGACGTCACGAGGCGCTCGATGGGACGAAAGAGCGCCGATGGGTCGGTGGCCGACCGGACGACGAGCGAAAACGCGAGGCGTGGGGTCTGGCGAATCGGCTCGAAGAACTCGATGCCTGGCTCCGCCCCGAGGTCCCGCTGGCGTTCGCCGCCCACCACGCCCACGACGCGGCGCCACACGGAGTTCGAGTCCGGCACCTGGTCGCCCGCGATGAACTGGCCGATCGGATCGCGTCCGTTGAAGTACCGGTCGGCGAAGGCCTTGTTGATGAGCATGACCGGCTCGCTGCCGGCGGCGTCGGCGGCGGTGAAATCGCGGCCGGCGAGAATCGGGACGCCTAACGTCCGGAAGTAGTTCGCGGTGACCTGACGATGCTGTACCTCGGGCCCGCTCCCATCCGGACCGCGACCGCGGATCGCGAAGGACCCGGTCCAGGCGTTGCTCACGAGCGGCGGGTACGACGTGATTGCCGCGCTCTCAACCCCGGGAAGCGCCCCGGCCCCCGATTCCAGGCGGTCCACGAAGGCGTTCACCTTCACGACGCTGTCGTATCGCGTGCCCGGGAGCACGACGGTGGCCGTCACCACTCCTTCGGCACGGAACCCGGGATCCACGCTGCTCAACCGCTGGTAGCTCCGCACGAGCAGGCCGGCGCCCACCGTCAACGTCACGGCCAGGGCAACTTCGGCAACGGCGAGCGCGTTGACCCACCCTTTCACGCGGCGACTCTGGCTGCTCCCTCGCGTGGATTCCTTGAGCGCGTCGACGGGGAGGCGCTGCGCGGACCAGAGGGCGGGTGCGGCGCCAAAGATCGCGGCGCTCACCGCGCTCAGGACAAGGACCACGAGGAACACGCGGAGGTCGGGCTGCACGCTGCTCACCGGCAGCAATCCCGGTGGTTGCCACGCGGCGAGCAGGCGAGTCCCCCACCATCCGATGAGCAAACCCGCCGTACCACCGAACGCCGAAAGCACGGCGCTCTCCGTCAGCGCCTGCCGGACGATGCGGCCCCAGGCCGCCCCGAGCGCGCGGCGCAGCACGACCTCGCGTTCGCGAGCGGCGGCCCTGACCAGCAGCAGGTTGCCCACGTTGGCGCAGGCAATGAGCAGGAGCAAGGCGGTGGCGCCTAACAACACGAGGAGCGGACGACGGGTGGTGCCGATCACCCAGTCGTGCAACGATCCGAGGCCGGCTTCCATGCGCGTGTTCGTCTCTGGGTACTCACGCTCGAGCTGCGTCATGACCGCCGTGAGCTCGGCCGCTGCCTGCTGTTCCGTCACGCCATCCCTGAGCCGTGCGATGGGGCGAATCCAGTGGGCGCGCCGGAACCACACCTGGGTGCGGTCCGCGGGGTTCCACGCCATCGGCTGCCAGGCCTCGATGCGCTCATTGGGGAATGCAAAGCCGGGGCCCATGACGCCGATCACCTCGACGTCGTTGCCATCGAGCATCAGGCGACGCCCGATGACGTTCGCATCGCCACCCAATCGCTCCTGCCACATGCCGTGGCTCAGCACGATCGTCCGGCGCCCCGATCGCCAGGTGTCACCATCCTCGAACACAGTGCCCAGCGCCGGCTGCACGCCGAGGACGCGGAAGAAGTTCCCGGTGACGCCGACGCCGCGAACGGGTCGGGATTCGCCGTTCCCGCTGAAGATGGATTCCTCGGAAAAGTCCGAGTACGCCGCCACGCTGCTGAACGCGCTGACCCTCTCCTGCCAGTCGAGCATGTTGGCCGGTGCCGCGGTCTGCTGCCTCCACCCCTTGTCGTCATTGTCCTCCCAGAGCGCGACGAGGCGACCTGGTTGCACGAAGGGCAGCGGGCGGAGCATCACGGCGCTGACGGCGGAGAAGATCGCAACGACGGAACCCATGCCGAGTGCGAGCGTCGCGATGACGGTGAGGGCCATCGTGGGATTGCGACGCAGCAGCCGCAGCGCGAACGACACGTCGCTCGCGAAGTCGCCCAAGGCACGATCGCCGCGGTGGTCGCGATAGTCTTCCTTCGCCCGTTCCACGCCGCCGAACGCGGCCAGGGCACGACGGCGTGCCAGAT
>JACMLI010000251.1 GCA_014379705.1 Gemmatimonadaceae bacterium | reverse complement strand
GGCCGGCCCGTCCCACGCGGTCGGACGTGTCGGTCGGCGTGCGCGCTCCGTACCACGGAGTGTACGTCACGAGCCCTTCGAGTGTGGCGACACGGTAGTTCAGTCCCACGAGGGGCAGGCGGCGCGCCCCGGACGTCGCAGAACCATCGAGCGTGAAGCGCCCGATCATCGGCCGACCGCGCGCATCCATGGCGAACTGTGTGTGGGCGTTGTCGAAGACGTCGTGCGGGGAGTCGGTTTGCAGTGTTCCCTTCACCCATGCTCCCTGCACCACGTGATTGTTCTCGACCTCCCCCGACTTGAGGTCGAAGAAGTCCGCGTTGATGCCGACGAGCGGCGCCGAACCGCGCGCTGCCAGTCGCGCCGCCATCCCGCTCACGCGCTCCCGGCCGAAGAACGTGCCTAACGCCCGGGCAGCGTCGACTGCGATCCGGCGCTGGCGGAGGTCGACGCCGACAACGTGCAGCACCCAGGGCCCGGCCGGATCGACGACACAGCGGTAGGTGATCCCCGGCGCGATGGTATCGACGGTCGTCATGGCTGGCCCTGGGGCCGCCAGCGTGTCCGACACGCACCGTCGTGGCGACCACGCCCCCTGGCCCGAGGCGCCAACGGGAACGGCGAGTGCTGCTCCCACGAGGACGGCGTGCCATGTCCGACCTTCACGACGAACCATCCGTTACCTCATTGGCGAATCAGTCACGGATTGTAACTTGATCACGCTTCCGCTTCACATGCGGGTTGTCCTCTGAGACCCGCTGTCCACCCACAGGAGAGGAATCGCCATGCGACGTTTCGTTGGCTGGGCTCTTGCCCTGGTCGTTAGCGCCCTTGCTTCACCGTCGGGCGCGATGGCCCAGAATACGATCACTTTGGAAGGCGTGGTCAAGTCCCAGGACGGACAGCCGGTGAGCGGTGCGCAGGTCATCGTCGTCAATACCGGCACCATGGAGCGGCGCACCGCTGGCACGCGCCCGACCGGGGAGTTCCGCGTCCTCGGCCTCTACTCCGGCAAATATTCCGTGGAAGTGCGGGCGCTCGGGTACAAGCCGGTGCAGGACTCGGTACAGCTGATCATTGGCCAGCGCGCGCGCCTTACGATCACGATGGAACGCGGGGCGGCCGAAATCGCCGGTGTCGCCGTGACTGCGGAGCGCGTGAGGCAGGTCGAAGTGCAGCGCGTCTCCATTTCGGCGCCGGTGCTCAAGGAGGAGATCGAGAACCTGCCCATGAACTCGCGCGGCGTGATGAACCTCGCGGCGATCGCGCCGGGCGTGAAGGCCTACGCTCCCCAGTCGGGACGCGCGCTCCCGTCGGCCGGTGGCGCGCCCGACCTGCGCTTCATCAACCTGTACATGGACGGCGTCGAGATGAAGTCGCTGTTCAACGGCAATCTCGTGGGCATTCCGCAGACCGGCTCGCCGCTGCCGCAGGAGGCACTCGAGGAGTTCCGCGTCTACCTCAATCCGTACGACGCGGAGTACTCGCGGGCCGCGTCATATGTGATCTCGGCGGTCAGCCGCCGCGGGACGGACAAGTGGGAAGGCTCGGCGTTCGGCTTCTTCCAGGGCAAGGACTACATCGCGCGCACGTTCATCCAGGAGCGCAACAATGCCCAGTTACCGAAGTACGGCCGCCAGCAGTACGGGCTCAACCTCCGCGGCCCCATCGCGCGCGGAAAGTTGTTCTTCGCCGGCAGCTACGAGGGCACGCTGACCGACAACTACATCGACGTCGTCCCGGCGACCAACTTTGCGAACTGGCAGCAGTACCGCGGCGCATTCCTGGCCCCGCAGAAGAACCACACCCTGTTTGGCCGCCTCACGGCGACACCGAACGAGACGAGCACGTACGACTTCATGTGGTCGACGCGAAAGCTGGAGGGTGAGGGCAACTTCGGTGGCCGTTCCTCGCAGCTCGCCGGCATCTCGCAGGAGTACCTGATCCACACGGCGCAGTTGCGCCATCGCTGGCTGCCGACCACGAACCTCGTCAACGAGCTCTCGCTACAATACGTGCAGTGGGACCATACCGAGGCCCCGCTCTTCCCCGGCCCGACAAAGACGTATCCGGGCATCATCACCGGAACGGCGGGCTTCCCGCTGGAGCTGAACGAGAAGCACTACCGCATCGTGAACCGGTCGACGTACAACCTCGACGATGTCCGCGGCTCGCACCTGATCAAGTTCGGCGGCGAGTTGTCGCGGATCAGCGCGTCGCAGTTCCTGCCGAACAATCGTGACGGGGCGTTCACCTTCACGACCGATACGTCGACCAACCCGAACAACGCCTCGGTCGCCATCGGGTTCAGCAACCCGACCGGCACGGACGACGCCCGTGCGTCGGCAACCGGGCACACGATCGGCTTCTACGTGAATGACGAGTGGCGCCCGATTCCGAACCTCGCCATCAACCTCGGACTGCGATACGACGCCGAGCTGAACACGCTGAACAATGACTACACGGTGCCGTGGGCGAGCGACCCCGTGCTCAGCAACATCGCCGCGCTTCAGCCGTACCTGAACCGCGGCGACCGCAAGAACGACATGAACAACGTCTCGCCGCGCGTGTCGTTCCTGCTCGACCCGTTCAAGACGAACCGCACGTTCCTCCGCGGCGGCTTCGCGATCATGTTCGACCGCGTGACGTCGTTCATCGGATTCCAGGAGCGACTGAACTCGGAGTGGCGCACGTACAACTTCGTGAATCCCGGAACGACTGACCCGGCGGTGCTCCGCGCCCGCGTGGCCCAGGGTGGCGTGAACGCGGCGGCGCAGCCGATCCTGGCGAAGAACCTGTTGAAGACGCCGGAAAACCGGCAGGTCTCGATCGGCATCGGCCACCAGTTCAACGAGTCGTTCGGACTCAACGTCGACTACGTCCGGCAGGACATCAAGAATCTCTACGTCCGCCTGAACCCCAATTGGTTCAGCCGCTCGCTCAACCGTCGCGTGCTGACCCCGGCGTACGGCGACATCATTCTGTGGGACGACTTCGGCACGGCGAAGTTCAACGGCATGGTCACGCAGGGCACGTGGAACCGGAGCGGGCAGCGCTTCAACCTCGCCTACACGCTCGGCTTCTACGAGTCGGACTTCGACGGGAACCTGGCGCCGGTGTTCCCCAACCGGTCGTCGTATGACATGCAACCGACCACGGGCGACGAGCGGCATCGCTTCGTGATGTCGACGATCAACCGGCTGCCGCTCGGCATCCAGTTCTCGTCGGTCAGCAGCTTCGCGTCGCCGCGGCCGTACGGCGTCTTCGACGGCCGGCAGGTGAACGACAACAACGTCACCTTCGACGACTTCCCGAACAACCAGCGCACGTTGCGCCCGTCGAACGACTGGGAGAACTGGTACAAGACGGTCGACATCCGCCTCCAGCGCGCGCTCATCACGCGCGGGACGCAGAAGCTCACGCTGATGGCCGAAGTGTTCAACCTGTTCAACAGCGAGAACATCTCGGCGTTCGGGGGCCAGCAGTACCAGGCCAATGGTGCCGCAGTCACGACGTTCGGCCAGTCCACCGGCGCGTTTGCGGCCCGCCAGGCGCAGCTCGGCTTCCGCGTGGACTTCTAGGCTGGCCGGCGGCGTCACGGGCGGGAGTGGCCGGTCCTCGGCGGCTCCCGCCCGTTGGTGTCTCCGGGCCTAACGAAGCCCGGTGACGCGGCTCCGGCCCCGGCGGTCGACTTCCCATGCCACGTCCGCGGTACTGTCCGCCAGTTCAATGAGCGCGGCCCGCCGGTCGGCGGGCGAGAGGACGTCGAGCTGCGACACGTGGCGCGTCGGCACCTGGGAGACGATGCGGGCGCCGAGCTGCGCCGCGAGCGGCATGAGCACGATGCCCGGGCCCACCGCCATCACCGTACGTGCCTTGAACCCGTCGCTGGCCCGCTCGCTCAGGGTTCGCATCTCATCGCGATAGGGATCGCTCAGCGCCGCGAGTTGCCATTCGTAGCGCACCACGCGCGCGGTGGCGACCAGGGCAATCACCAGCGGCAGTGTCGTGAGGACGACGCGCCACGTACCCGCCACGGCGCGGCGCCCGGCGGCCGGCCGGGCCCCGAGCGTGATCGCCACGCCACAGGCCAGCACGAAGGGCGCGAGCGTGCGGGTCACGGCCTGCACGGCGACAAACTGGGCAATGCCTGCCAGGCCGGCCAGCAGCAGCGCGGCATTGGTCCACCTGGCGAGCGGTCGCAATGGAACGCGGGCGAGCAGCCCCCACGCGAGGAGCACGAGCGCCGGACCGAGTAACAGGTAGCTCAGGGAGAAAAGCACCGCGGACCTGAGGTTTTTCCAGACGATCCCGGCATAGCGCCCCACGGTGAGCGGCTCCGACGACTGCGACCGGACCCCTCGCGACCAGCCATCGGGGTCCGACCACGGCGCGTACGTCCACGTCGCATCGGGAAAGCGCACACGCGTCACGGCCTCGCCTCGCGGCAACACCACCTCTTCGTAGGCGACATGGCTGCCGAGGTGCACGTCGGGGGACTGCCCGTCGCATTCCCGGAGGAACCAGCACGCGTTGAGGGCTCCCGTCACGCCGAGGGTGGGCCGGCCTTCGCGGACGCTCAACGGCACGAGCCACGCCAGGACGCCCACGAGCATCGGTACCAGGTACCGCACCACCGCCGCTCGTGACCGCAGTGCCGGGTGCCCCCACGCGACAACCACGGTGCCGACGAGCATCCATGGCCAGAGCGAGGTCTTCGCGAGGAATCCCACGCCGAGCCACGCCCCCGCGGCCATCCACCGCACTCCGCGTGGGTTCGTGAGTTCGCCCGCCCAGCCCACCAGGCAGAGCAGGAGCGCCATGTCGGGCGTGATCGCGCTGATGCGCACCAGCACGAAGGCCGCCACGACATAGGTGCACCAGGCCGCGCTCACGCGCACGACGTGCCCACCGTCGTCAGGCACCGCGGTCAGGTAGCGCCGGAGCGTACGCGACAGCAGCCAGCCACCGGCGATGGCGAGCGCTCCATTTGCGAGGTGCGCCGTGGCAATCGTGGCACCCACCACGGCGAGCACCAACGGGTAGAGCGGCGACCAATACCCCTGAACAAACGCCGACCACTTCCCATCGCGCACCGCCCGCGCGAGGTCGAGGTAGGCCACGCCGTCGGGATTCACCGCGTCGCGCGTGATCCAGGCCATGAACGCGGCGATGACGATCGTCGCCGCGAGGCAGAGCACGTTCAGGGTCTCGGCACGACGGGCGTCCGCCGACGCGGCAACGGGGGGGTGCGGTGGAGCGAGAGGCGTGGCGGCCATCACTTGGGGCTGAGGGACTCGGGCGCATTGGTGCCGCCGGGCGCTACGAAGTAGCATTGAGGCGCCTCCCACCGCAACAAGTCCCGTGCGCGTCACCAGTGTCCTTCATGCCGTCGATGCCCACGCCTGCGGTGAACCCGGCCGCGTGATCGTGGGCGGCGTGCCCCACGTGCCCGGGGCCACGATGTACGACAAGATGCGCTGGCTCGAACGCGAAGGCGATCACATCCGCAAGCGCATGCTCAACGAGCCGCGCGGCTACCCGGCGTCGTGCTGCAACATCATCCTGCCGCCGACGCATCCCGATGCGCAGGCCGGCTACGTGATCATGGAGCACCAGGAGTACCCGGGCATGTCGGGCTCCAACACTATCTGCGTGGTCACCGTGCTCCTGGAGACGGGCATGATCCCCATGCACGAGCCGGTCACCGACCTCGTGCTCGAGGCCCCGGCGGGCCTCATCCGTGTGCGCGCCGAGTGCTCGTCAGGCAAGGTGACGCGCGTGACGTTCCGGAACGTCCCCGCGTTCGCCACGCACCTCGACACCATCATCGAGTTGCCGCACCTCGGCGCCGTGGCGGTCGACGTGGCGTATGGCGGGATGTTCTACGTGATCGCCGACGCGTCGCAGTTCGGCTTGGCCCTCACGCCTGACGAGGGCCGCGACATCATTCGCATCGGCGCCCTCCTGCGCGCCGCCGCCCGCGAGCAACTGCCGGTCGTCCACCCGGAACAACCCGGGTTTGCCGGCATCACCATCAGCCAGCTCGCCGGCCCGGCGCATGACCCCGCGCACCACGGCCGGAACGCCGTCATCGTGGCGACGGGCGAGGTGGACTACCATCGCAGCGCCACCTGGACCGGCGCGATCGACCGGTCACCCTGTGGGACCGGGACCTGCGCCCGCATGGCGGTGTTGCACGCGAAGGGCCAGCTCGGTCGCGGGCAACCCTTCCACCATGAAAGCATCCTCGGCACCGTGTTCACCGGCGAGATCGTCGACGAAGTGCGCGTGGGTGAGCGCGCGGCGATCGTTCCCACGTTGAGTGGACAGGGCTGGATCACGGGGATGAGTCAATACGTGCTCGACCCGAGCGACCCATTCCCGCAAGGCTTCCGCGTCGGAGACATCTGGTAACCATGCCCCATCCGTTCATCCTGCTCGAAACCTCCTGGCGCACGGTGCGCGATCTCTCGATCGAGGTCGCGGTGCTCCCCTGGGGCGCGACCGAAGCCCACAACTATCACCTGCCGTACGGCACCGACGTCATCGAGTCCGAGTCGCTCGCTGCCCTCGTGGCCGAGGCGGCGTGGAACCGCGGCGCGCGCGTGATGGTGCTCCCCACCGTGCCGTTCGGCGTGCAGACGGGCCAGCTCGACATTCCCTTCTGCCTCAACCTGAACCCCTCCACCCAGCAGGCGATCCTGCGCGACCTCATTGCCGCGCTCGAGCCGCATGGCGTGCGAAAGCTCGTGATCTTCAACGGGCATGGTGGCAACGACTTCAAGCAGATCATTCGCGAACTGCAGCCCACCACGAAGATGTTGCTCTGCCAGGTGAACTGGTACACGGCGCTCGACCCGCGCCCGTTCTTCGACGAGCCGGGGGATCACGCCGGGGAGCTGGAGACGAGCGTCATGCTCCACGTGGCGCCCCGGCTGGTGCGCCCGTTAGGCGACGCCGGTTCAGGCGCCTCGCGCAAGCCGGTGGTGCGCGGCATGCGCGAAGGTTGGGCGTGGACCCCGCGCCGCTGGACGAAGGTCTCCGACGATACCGGCGTCGGCGACCCGGCCCTGGCCACGCGCGAAAAGGGACAGCGCTACGTGGAGGCGCTCACTGCGACCGTGAGTGACTTTCTCGTCGAACTCGCGAAGGTCGATCCGGACGAGCTGTACGAGTAGCCTCAATCCGCGCGCAGCACCTGCGATGGGCTCACCGCCGTGGCTCGTCGCGCCGGGAGTGCGCACGCCAGGATCGCCGACAGTATCAGCAGCGCGGAAACCGAAGCGAGGACGACCGGATCCGTTGGATCGGTCCCGAAGAGGATCGCACGCATCACGCGCGTGAGCGCTAACGCCCCCGCGAGCCCGAGGATCACGCCGGTGATCGCGAGCCACGCGCCGTGCTCGAGCACGAGCACGAGGATGCGTCGCGGTGTCGCCCCGAGGGCCAGCCGGATCCCGAATTCCTGCGTCCTCTGCGTCACGAGGTGTGCGACGAGCCCATACGTCCCGAGCGCGGCAAGCAGCAGGGCAAAGAGCGCCATCGCGCCGACCAACCGCGCGAACAGCGTTACTGGCGCCACGTAGTCACGCAGGTGCTCGGCCATCGTGCCGACGTCGGTGAGGGGTTGGTCACGGTCGACCTGCGCCACGGCGGACCGCACGGTGGCCGTGAGCGCGCTGGCATCCCCCGTGGTGCGCACGAAGATCGTCGGGTGTCCCGGATCCTGCAGGTACGACGTGTACAGGAGCCTGGACGGCGCGCGCGCAAGGCGAGCCTCGCTGCTGTTGGACACGATGCCGATGACCGTGAGCCAGGGCAGCGTTTCCGCCGGACCGCCCAGCTTCAGTCGCTTGCCGATCGCGTCCTGCCCCGGCCAGAGGGCCTCGGCGGTCGCGTCGTTGATCACGACCACGCCGTCGGAACCCACCACGTCTCGAACCGAAAATCCACGACCGCGGTCGATGCGAAGTCCCTTCATCGTGAAGTGCCTTGGCGTCACGGCGAGGGCGAAGCGGGGCACGGTGGCATCCGGAACCGCCGACGTCGATCCCTCGAGCGTCATGCGCCCTTCATGGCCGACAAAGGTGCCAAGGAAGCGGCTGCTTTCGAGGGCGACGTCGCGCACGCCGGGTGCGCCGTCGAGCCGCGCCATGACCGCGGCGCTGAATGCCGCTACCTGGCTCGCGTCTTCGTAACGGGCGTCGAGCAGTTCCGCGCGTGCCGAGAGGACCTCGCGCGGGTCATACCCTAACCCGTCGGTGCTGCTCACCCGCAGAAAGGTCTTGAAGAGGAGCCCCGCCCCACTGAGCACGACGAGTGCGAGCGCGACCTGCGCCACCACGAACCACCGTTGCAGCCGGCGTCCGCGCCGGCCACCGGATGCCTGCTTCGCCCCGTCCTTGAGCGCGTCATGCAGGTCGAGCCTCCCCAGGCGGAGCGCCGGAGCGAGCCCGAAGAGCAGGCCCGTGGTCACGGCGATGGCGAGCGTGAAGGCGAACACGCGCCAGTCGACCCTGAAGTGGATCCAGCGCGGCATCTCCTCGGGGAGGAATCGCGGCGCGACGCCGACGACCCAGGTCGCCAGCACGACGGCGAGCACGCCACCGGCGAGCGATACGAGCACGCTCTCGCAGAGGAGCTGCCGCATCGCCCGGCCGCGCGAGGCGCCT
>JACMLI010000250.1 GCA_014379705.1 Gemmatimonadaceae bacterium | reverse complement strand
GCGGCTGCCCCACTTCGCGAGCAGCAACCCGCCCGCGGCGCCCAGCAGGCCGAGCACGAGGCTCTCGGTGAGGAGCTGGCGGACCAAGCGCGTGCGGCCGGCGCCGATGGCGAGGCGTACGCTCATCTCGCGACTGCGCGCCATGGCCCGCGCCAGGAGCAGGTTCGCCACGTTGGCACAAATGATCAACAACAGCAGTCCGACGCCGATCATCAGCGTGACCAGGGCGGCGCCGTACGACGCCCGCACCCGCGAGAACCCGCGCGCGCCCCGGGTGACGGGCACGTCGGTTGTCGCGACCGCCTCGGGCCGATGGTCCTTCACTTCACCGAGGATGCCGCGCACGTCAGCCTGCGTGAGCGCGGCGGCCTGCTCGAGCGTCACGCCGGGCGCACGGCGACCGAGCAGGAGGAGCCAATACGCATCGGGCTCGGTGAGCCACGGGCGTCGCGGCATCAGGACGGACTGCATACTGGCGGGCACCCAGAGGTCGATGCCCTGCCCGACGATCTCCCCGGTGAATGTCGGTGGTGCGATGCCGATGATCGTGAACCGGTTGCCGTTGATGACCAGGTCACGACCGACGGCGTTGGGATCGGAAGCGAGCTTGCGCTCCCAGTACGAATGGCTGACGACGACGATGGGCGCGCCCCCGATGGTGGCGTCTTCGGTGCCGTCGAAGGCGCGTCCGCGCGTGACCGGAACCCCGAGCACCTGGAAGTAGTTGCCGCTGACGAAGCGGGCCCGGGGGCGATCGGGCTCGACCTGGCCTGCGACGGCAAGGACCTCGAGGCGGTCGGCGCGGCCGCTGGCAAGGATGCCACTGAACGCCTTCGTGCGCTGGGCGAGCTGGCGATAGCCGTCCCACGTGTACTGCTCGGCCAGCGGCCCGCTGCTGTGGCGCACCGACCCGACCGAGGCTGGATCACCGATGGTGGTGAGCTCGCCGGGCGCGCGCACGGGCAGCTCGCGCAACATGACGGCGTGCACGAGCGCAAAGATGGCCGTGTTGGCGCCGATGCCTAACGCGATGGTGACGGCGATGACCGCGGCAAACCCGGGGTTGCGACGCATGGTGCGCAGGGCGTAGGCGAGATCCTGGCGGATCTCGTCGATGGCGTTGGCTCGTTGCATGGCGCTCAGCCGCTCCTGGTCATGGGTGACACACGACGCGCGGACGCGGTCCACGTCGCCGAACTGCCGCAGCGCCTCGTCGCGCGCGTCATCGGGGGAGAGCCCCCCGCGCTCCTGCAGCTGGCGGGCACGCATCTCGAGGTGGAAGGCCAGCTCGTCCTCCACCTCACGGTCAACCGACCGCCGACTCGGGGTCCCGATGACGCGTCGCACCTTCAGGTCCCGCGGGGCGCCGGCATGGTGAGGGCGCGCGTGACGGCCTCCACGTATTTCTCCCAGCTCGACACCTCGGTGCGCAGCTGCTGGCGGCCACTCCGACTCAGCTGGTAGTAGCGCGCCTTGCGGTTGTTCTCGGAGTAGCCCCACTCCGAGGTCAGCCAGCCTTTCCGTTCGAGTCGATGCAGGGCGGTGTACAACGGCCCCTCTTCGACGAGCAGGTGCTCGTCGGTGGCCATCTTCACCCACTCGGCGACCGCGTACCCATGGCGCGGGCCCCACGAGAGCGCCTTGAGGATCAGCACGTCGAGCGTGCCGCGGAGCAACCCACCATCGGGATCGAGCATCGCATTCCCCTCTGAATCAGAGGGGAAGATCGTCGGGCCTGTGTCTCGTGTAAAGGGGGGGCTGGTTGGGAAGCATGAGGAGCACGAGAAGCACGCGAGAACGACACATGTCCGCCGCCATCGCTGGGCGGCGAAGTGTCACGTGCTTCCCGTGCCACCGCTGCTGGCGTGTCGGTTAATCCCGATGAATCACCGACGCCGGCGGCGTTCGCGCCGCACGGAGTGAAGGCACCAATGCAGCAAGCAGGGCGAGCCCTGTCACCGTGGCGATGGAGGCGCCGAGTGCGAGCGGATCGAAGCGAGCGACATTGTAGAGATAGCGCGAGATGACGGTAGTCCCGCCCGCTGCCACCAGTACGCCCGCGATCACACCTCCCGCGGCCATCCATCCCGCTTCGCGCGCGAATTCCCCGAGGATACGCTGCGGCGCCGCACCGAGCGCCATGCGCACCGCGATCTCGCGACGCCGCTCCGTCACCGCCTGACTCATCACGCCGAACACGCCCACGCACGCAACGACGACGGCCAGTGCGCCAAAGACGCCAAGCAGGACGAGCAGGAAGGTGCGCTCGCGCAGGTGTTGCGCGAGCAGGGCGTCGAGCGTGGCCATGCGGTCGAGCGCGACGCGCGGATCGACGTCGAAGACGGTGCGAGGCACCAGGGGCGCGACCGCGTCGGGATCGCCCGCCGTGCGGACGATGAACGTGATCGCCTCGATCGGCCGCTGCAGCCACGGGAGGTAGACGCCCGGTTCCGGCGGGCCGTCGAGTCGTGCGTGACGCGTGTCGGCCACCACGCCGACAATCCGCGACGGGATGCCACGCCCCATCAGGCCGACACTCACCATCCGCCCCACCGGGTCGCGGTCGGGGGAGAAGCGTCGAACAAACGCCTCGTTCACCACCACCACGCGCTCGGACCCCGCGTCGTCGGACGGAAGGAAGGCCCGCCCCTGCCGCACGGCCGTGCCTAACGTCTCGAAGTAACTTGGCCACACCGCGATGCCGCGCGCCTGGGGCTCCTCCCCCGCGACCACGGCGGTGCCTTCCATGACCACGTCGGCATCCTCTCCGGTGATCTGGTCGGCGAGTGGAAGCGCGGACCCGATCGCCACGTGCGTCACTCCAGGCAGCGCCCGGAGGCGTTCGAGTACGTTGCGCACGAACTGCTCACGCGGCGCGACCGCGGGATACTCGTCGTAGATCCAGGTCGAGAATGAGAGCGTGTTCTCGGTGCGGTAGCCGCGATCGGCAGAGAGCACCTGGAGGAAGCTGCGCACCAGGAGGCTCGTGCCGATGAGGAGCACCAGCGAAAGCGCCAGTTGGAGCCCCACGGCCACGCGGCGCAGTCGCGTGCCGCGTCGCGAACCCGTCATGCCGCGCGTTCCGGGCGCACCCTCGTGTGTCTGGCTCGAGGCTCGCCGCGCCGAGACGATCGCGAGGGAGGCGCCGGCGACGAGCGCAAAGAGGGCCGACATGACGACCGCTCGCCAATCGAGCGTCACGTCCACGAGGCGCGGCAGGTCCACGGGCCCAAGGACGTGCAGCACGCGAACTCCCACGGCGCCGGCGGCGGCACCCAACGCGCCTCCAGTCAGGGCGAGCACGAACGCCTCCACGAGCAGCGGGCGCACGATGGCCGATCGACGGGCGCCAAGGGCGAGTCGCACCGACGTCTCGCGATGCTGGCGGTCGAGTCGCGTGAGGTGCAGCGCACCGACGTTGACCACCGTCACGAAGAGGAGCACGAGGGCCGCGCCGAGCAGCGTCCACAGCAGGGGGCGTCGCCCACCAATGATCACGTCCTCGAGCGAGACGATGGAGACGCCCACGCCCCGATTGGAGCGCGGGAACTCGCCTTCCATGGAGCGCGCGATCGTGGACAACTCCGCCTGGACGTCGGCGACCGATGCCCCGGGACGCATGCGCCCGAAGACCTTCATGTAGGTGGCGAAGCGCTCCACGCGCTGGGCCGAATCGGGAACCCATGGTTGCCACAGGTTCGTCCGCTCGGGCATCTCGAAGTTTGGGGGCATGACCCCTACCACGAGGTGCGGTCCATCGTCGAAAGTCAGCGACCGGCCGACGATGCGTGGATCGCCCCCCAGCCGACGCTGCCAGAAGCCATGGTCGAGGAGCACGACGGGTGTGCTGCCCGGCAGGAAGTCCTCCGGGCGGAACGTGCGGCCGAGCCAGGGACGTGCGTCGAGCACCGCGAAGAATCCGTCCGAGACGCGCCAGGCATTGACATGTTCGCTCGACCCATCGCGCCGGAACGTGACTCCCCATGGATCCGCGGCTGCCATGGTGGCGATCGTGCGTGCGCGCTCCTGCCAGTCAAGGAACGTGGCGGGGGGCACGTCGTCGCGCCGCATTCCTTCGGTGGTGCGCGTCTGCCAGAGCGTCACCAGCTCGCCCGGCGATCGGAAAGGCAGGGGCTTGAGCAGGACGCCATCGATGACGGTGAACACGGTGGTGCTCGCGCCGACGCCGAGCCCGATCGTGACGATGACGAGCGCCGTGTACGCTGGACTCCGTGCGAGCCGTCTCAGCGTGAAGCGCACGTCGCGACGCAGGTCGTCGACGTGTGTCAGGAAACGGACGTCGCGCACGTCGTCGCGCGTGCGTTCGAGCCCGCCCAGGTCGGCCGCCGCCAGACGGCGCGCTTCGGCAGGGGACGCACCGCGTGCGATGCGGAAGGCAATGTCGCGCTCGAGGTGGTCGCGCAATTCATCGTCGATGTCGTGCTCGAGCTGGCGACGACGGAAGAGGGCGAGCGTGGCGGACCAGAGGCGTCGGAACATGGGAGTCTCCGATTCAGGTGGCAGCGATGACGCCGGCGACGCCGGCCGTGAAGCGCGTCCACCATTCCACCTCGGCGCCGAGCGCCTTTCGGCCCGCCGCCGTGAGCTCGTAGTAGCGGGCGCGCCGGTTACTCTCGCTCACCTGCCACTTCGACCGCACCAGGCGACGCTCTTCGAGGCGATGAAGCGCGGGGTAGAGGGCGCCCGTGGTCACCAGGACCGTCTCGCTGGATCGATCGCGGATGCGCTGGGCAATGCCCCAGCCATGCATGGAGCCCGCGCGCAGCGACGACAGCACGAGGAGGTCCAGCGTGCCCTGCACGACCTCACGGGAGTCAGCCATGGTGCCTCATGTTGGGTGGTTACAGGAAGACCTGTAAATAGACAACACAAGCGGCCAAAGGGTTCACGCCTCACTCATAGGCCAGCGCCCGCGCGATCGTCCCGCGGGTTGCCCGGAGGGCCGGCCAGGCGCAGGCTACCACCGAGACGGCCACGACGACCACCAGCCATCGCCAGACCCCCGAGGCCTCGGGGACGAGGATCAGCGGCACCCGGAACATGACGCGCCCGAACGCTTCCCCGAGGGCGACGCTCATCGGAATCGAGAGGGGCAGGGCGACGAGCCAGCCCAGCAGCGCCACGACGAGCCCCTCGACCTCGATCATCGTAAGGATCGCGCCATGGTTCGCCCCGATCGCGCGCAGCACGCCGATCTCGCGTGTCCGTTCCAGCACCGCGAGTCCCATCGTGGACGCGAGCCCCATCCCGCCGACGGTAATCATCACCCAAGCCATCACCCCGAGAAAATCCACGACCATCAGCAGGTGGTCCTCCATGACGCGGCGGTTCTCGCTCAGGAGCTGGCTGCTCCCTACCGGCATTCCGGCGGCGTCGAGGGCACTGCGGGCGCGCTGGATCAGGTCGACCTGCGTGGCGAGTCCACCGGGACCGGTGGCGACCATCACGCTCGAGATGCGGGCGTTGCCGGTGCGTCGCGCGAGAACGTCACGCGTCGTCCAGGCCGTGGGCGCCGGCCCGCCGTCGATGAGGCCCACGACCTCCCATGGCCCGGTGCGTCCGCCGATGGTGAGGTCCACCGTCGTCCCCACCTGCAAGGACGGCTCCTGCAGCTGAAGGCTGCGGGTCACGACGAGGGCGTTCGTGTCCGAGGCGACGAGCCAGCGCCCGGCGGTGGGCGTGGCAACAAAGAGCCGGCTACCGAGTGGGGGCGCGGCGATGCTGAAGATGTTGCCCACCGTGCTGTCGGCGTGGGGCGCATTCGCGCGGGCCGCGCCCCAGCCTTCCGCGCCCTGCACGCCTGCCACGCCCCTGACGATCGACTCGGTGCTGTCCGGAGTTTGGGGCGTGGCGAGGCGGAGCGAGACGTCGTACTGTTGGCTCGCGAAGACCAGGTCGAGCGAACCGCGGACCGCCACGCGCAGGTTGCGCGCCCCGAGGTACACCGCGCCGCCGGTCGCGATGGCGAGGAGCGTCAGCGCCATGCGCTGCCGGCGGCGGAAGGCATTGCGTACGGAGAAGAGGATCGCGCGGGACACGCCGCCCCGGCGCGCGAGCCACGGCTCGCCGGTGTCGCGGCCATCAGGGGAGATCCCGACGTCGCGCAGGGCGGATGCGACGGACATGCGCGCGGCCTGCCGCACTGGGAGCGCCGCCGCGATGACCGGAACGGCCATCCCGACGAGGACCTGGAGCAAGATGACCCACGCCGGGATCGCGTACCCCGTGACGTCGAAGTTGAGCAGGTCGGCCTTGACCCCCGCATAGGCCCGACCCGCGACGGCGGCCACGGGAATCGCGCCAAGCGACGCGACGAGCCCCAGTCCCGCGGCGAGCGCGAGGTACATCGCCGCGAGTTGCCCACCACTCGCGCCGAGGGTCTTCATGACGCCGATCTCGCGCACCTGACCGGCGAGCATGGCGGCCATCAGGTTCACCACGAGGAACCCGCAGACCACGAGCGCCAGCAGGCCGAAGGCTCCTTGCGTGTAGAGCAGGGAGTTCATCTGCGCTGCGTGGATGTGCTCCCCGGGGACGGGCACGTCGACGTCGTGCACCGGGTGCCCCGTGGCTTCGATGGCGGCCTTCACGGCGAAGGCGATGCGGCGGACCGATGCCTGCGACGGGTGCGCCTCGTCGACGACCAGCACGACGTCGGTCAGGGTCGCGTTCACGCCTAACGACGCGAGGGTGGCGGGGGTGGCGAAGCCGTACACGACGTGCTCCATCCATCCGGGCGCGAGGCTCACGTCGCGCGCGATGCCGGCCACGGGGATGGAGCGCAACTCCCCCGCGCCGAAGTTGAGCGTCACGGAGTCGCCCACTCCGGTCCCGGCGTAGGACACCGAGGAACGCTCGATGACGAAGGCGCCTGCCGGTGGCGGCCATGCGCCTGCTTCTCCCCGCAACTTGCCGATGCGCCTGCCGGCGAGGTCATCCGCGGTAAAGAGCCACGCCGCGCGCCACGCGCCTCCCACGAGGGCCCTCGCGATGACGGTGCGCCGTGCCTGCGCATCACGGACGCCCGGGACCGTGCGCACCGTGGCGAGCAGCGCGCTGTCGACGATGTCGGTGCGCAACGTCGCAGCCACGGGATCGGAGCTGAGGTAGCCCTCCTCCGTCGCGCGCTGCACGAGCGCCCACGCGTCGAGGATCGTGCCAGCTCCCGCGAGCCCGACCATCATCGCGAGTATGACGAGCAGCGTGCGCGCCTTGTGCTCCCACACGTCGCGCAGGACCTTCCGCCACCGTGCGTCAGGCATGCAACCCCTCCGCGCCCGAAACGACGCGACCATCCGCGAGCGCGATCGTGCGCGACGCAAACTGCATCGCCGCGCGATCGTGGGTGACCATCACGATCGTGTGCCCCTCGTTCGACAGGCTGGCCAGCAGTTCGAGCAGCGACTGCGACGTCTTTGAGTCGAGGTTGCCCGTGGGCTCGTCGGCAAGGAGCACCGCGGGATTGTTGGCGAGGGCGCGCGCGACCGCCACGCGCTGCTGCTGCCCACCGGAGAGCCGGCTCGGAAGCTTGTTGGCCTGGTCAGCCACCCCGAGGCGATCGAGCAGCGCGAGCGCACGCGGACGTCGCTCACGCGCGGCGTACGTCCCGCAGAAATCCATCGGCAGCATCACGTTTTCGCACGCCGTGAGCGTTGGGAGGAGCTGGAAGAACTGGAAGACGATGCCGATCGAGCGGCCGCGCCACGCCGACAGCTCACGTTCGGAGATCGCGTGCAGGGCCACATCGCCCACATGCACCTCTCCCTGCGACGGCCGGTCGATGCCCGCGAGCAGTGCGAGCAGCGTGGACTTGCCGCTGCCCGATTCCCCCACGACGACCACGAACTCGCCGGCCGCGATGTCGAGCGTGACGCCCCCCAGCGCGGTAAAGGGAACGCCGGCGATGGGGTACGTCTTTGAGACGTCGCGGAAACGGATCAGGGCTTCGGGCATTGAGTCGATTTGACCCATCGTGAGAGGTGGCAGATGGCCCGTGGCAGATGGTGGATGGCAGATGGCAGAAAACGTTCAGCATGGCTTCCGAGGTCTCGGCGTGCTCGCACTTGCGAGGGTGAACCCGAGATGGGCGGAGGATATGCGAGTCCCGTTCGCGCGCGCCACGCTCCGAGGCGTCGCTCACCGGCATGGCGGAACCGTTCAGCGAAATGCCCACCGCAATGCGGCCGTGCGCACCTATTGTTGGTTCGTCCACCCGTCTACCCGTCCCCCAATGATCCTCCGCGTCGCCGCCCTGGCCCTGGCCGCGCTCGTTCCCACCATCACCGCTGCGCAGCACAATGGCGGGGGCGCGACGGCGTCCACGGCGCCAGCCGAGGCGCGCCAGTTCGACTTCCTCATCGGGCAGTGGGAACTGGTCGTGCGGCCCAAGGTCACCACGCTGGCAGCCCGCATCCACGGCGCGCCGAAGTTGTTAGGCACGTGGAAGGCGTGGCGCGCGTTCGACGGGTTCGGCGTGGAAGACGAGCTGCGCATCGTCGACGGCTCCGGGAATCCCACCTCGCTGGGAACCTCGATGCGCGCGTGGAGCACGGGCGAGCGCAAGTGGCTGATCTCGACGCTCGACGCGTACCGTGGCCGCATGACCTCGGGGACCGCCGAGTGGCGCGGCACCGAGATGGTGGTGTCGGGCCGTGGCACCGACGCCGAGGGCAAGCCGACGATCCTGCGCACGCGATTCTTCGGCATCACGCCGGCGGCGTTCCGTTTCCAGCAGGACCGCTCGAGCGACGACGGCAAGACGTGGGAGGAGGGCATCCTCAGGATCGACGCGAAGCGAGTGGCGGCGAGCGCGCCCCGGTGAGGGGGTTCGTCGCGCACGGGGCTGTCCCGCTTCGCCTGCACGGCTGAACTTCCGGCATGTCCCGACGCTGGTTCTGGCTGCAACTGATGATCGGATGGCTCCCGGTGTGGGGGCTGTTCGCTACGCTCATCCTCGCGGCGCACCCGCGTTCCGACGTCTCGACCGCCCTCATCGTCGCGACGCGGATGATTGTCGCCGGCGCCCTCCTCGGCCTCATCGTCCAACGCCTCCCGCGGCGCCTGCCCTGGCCACGCCCGTTCCGACCGAGCTTCCTGCTCATCCACGTCGGCCTCGCGATTGTCTACGCGATCCTCTGGCTCGGCCTCAATGCGCTGATCGAGGGTGTGGTGAAGACCGCCCCCGTTTTCGGGGCAGGGCCGGGAATCATGCCGTTCCTGATGCTCGGGGTCTGGCTCTACGTGATGGTCGCCGTCGTTTCGTACGCGACGCAGGCGAACGAGCGCGCGGCCCGCGCTGAGGTCGAGGCCGCCCGGGCCCAGCTCTCGGCGCTGCGCGCGCAGCTGCACCCCCACTTCCTGTTCAACGCGCTGCACACGGTGGTGCACCTCATGCCGCGTGATCCGCAGCGGGCCGCGAAGGCTGCGGAGGAACTGGCGGGGTTGCTGCGCACGACGATCGAGGAGGATCGCGACCTCGTCTCCCTCGCCGAGGAGTGGTCGTTCGTGGAGCGCTACCTCGCGGTGGAGGGCCTGCGATTCGGGGACCGCTTGCGCGTGGAGGCCGACCTGCCTGACGAGACGCGGGCCGCGGCCGTCCCGTCGTTCGCGCTGCAGACGCTGGTCGAGAACGCGGTGCGCCACGGCGCCACGCCTAACGTGGCGCCCACCACGATCTCCGTGACGGGGCGGGTGGAGGCAGGAGCGCTCACGGTCACCGTGCGGGACACGGGAGCAGGTGCCGATCTCGCCACCCTGAACCGGACGGAGGGGACGGGGCTCCGGCGCCTGAGGGAACGCCTGGCCGCCCTCTATGGACGGCAGGCGCGGCTCGACCTCGCGACGCCGGCCGGTGGGGGCTTCAGCGCAGCGCTCGTGGTGCCCCGCCACCTGCCTGACGAGTAGGGGTGACCATCACGCCCGCCCCCGTCACTGCCCTCATCGCCGACGACGAGCCCATCGCGCGCGAGGGCTTGAGCGCCATGCTCGCGGCGCATTCCTGGATCGCGGTCATCGGGGAGGCGGCGAATGGCCCTGCGACGCTCGAAGCCCTCGAGCGACTGAAGCCTGAACTGCTCTTCCTCGACATCCAGATGCCGGGCCTCACCGGCCCAGAGGTGCTCCGGCAGGCCACGCATCACCCCGTCGTGGTGTTCACGACGGCCTTCGCCCAGCATGCCGTGACGGCGTTCGAGCTCGGGGCGCTCGACTACCTGCTCAAGCCGTTCGGCGCCGAGCGTCTCGGGCTTGCGCTCGAGCGCGTGCGATCGGCGTTCGGCGAGCCCAATCCCGGTGTCGCCGACCGGCTCGCCGAAGCCATGGCTTCCGGACCTATGAGCCGGCTCTTCGTGCGCTCTGGAGCGTCCATCCTCCCCGTGGGCGTGGAGACGATCTCCCGCTTTGAGGCGTGGGGTGACTATGTGACGGCGCATGCCGGTCGCAGCAGGCACGTGATCCACCTGGCGCTGAACCGGCTCGAGGAGCGCCTCGACGCGTCGCGCTTTCTCCGTGTGCATCGGGCGCACATCGTGAACCTCGCACACGTGCGCGCGTTCCGGCCGGCAGGGAAGGGGCGCCTCGTTGCGGAGATGCTCGACGGGTCGGTGGTGCCCGTCAGCCGGAGCAAGGCCCAGGGGTTGCGCGAGCTCGGAAGCTGAACGACACGGGGCTCCGGCCTTCGCCGGAGCGACGGATGTTGTCAAACCCTCGTGATTGGCGTGCGCATCGATCACGTTTCGCCATGATGCCATTTCCCCGACTTCCGCGCGTCGCCGTTCGGCTCGTCGCCTGCGCGGCGATGGCGGGAAGCGCGTGCTCGGCCCCGGAGTCGGGGGGTGGCCGTCCCACGTCGGTCCGGCGCATCACGGTCCAGGCCCAGCGGGAGCTCACGGAGGGGAGTGCCGCGGTGATCACGCGGGCCCAGCCAGGCATCGTGTTCACGATCAACGACTCCGGTCACGATGCCGAGCTGTTCGCCGTGGACACGACCGGGCGCTCACGGGGCATGTGGCATGTGGTCAACGCCGAAAACGCGGACTGGGAAGCGGCGGCGGCGGGGCCGTGTGGGAACCTTCCCATGCCGAACCGCGCCGACAGCGCGGTGGTATCCGACGGGCAAGGTTGCCTGACGATTGCCGACGTCGGGGACAACGATGCGCGACGCAGGACTGTCGTGCTCTACCGCGTGCGCGAGCCGCTCGCCCTGGCCGCGGGTGACACCGGGACGATCGTCGCCCACGCCGTGCGCTTCCGTTACGAAGACGCGCCCCATGACGTCGAAGCGATGGTCGTGGGTCCGCGCGGTGACACGTTCCTCATAACCAAACGACGGCTTGCTGGGGCGAATGGTGCCCGCCCGGCGCTGGTGTTCGAGGTCCCGGCGGCGGCATGGGAGGGGGACGGGATCGCGGTCGCCCGCCTCGTCGACAGCCTGCCGATCGTTCCAGGGACCAGCAGTGGCCGCACCATCACGGACGCGTCCCTTTCCCCCGATGGCCGGTACGTCGCCATACGGACCTACAACGAAGTGTACATTTTCTCCGCGGACACGGCGACCGGACGGCCACGTTCTGACCTGCCCGTGGCGCAATGCAACATCTGGTCGATCGAGCGCGACTACGGCGAAGGGATCACGTGGATCGGCACGCAGGGGGAAGTGCTCCTCACGCAGGAAGGACGGGACGCGCCCTTCCACGCCGTGGCCTGTCCGCTGCCGCACCGTTGAGCAGGACGCGCCCGTAACATTCACCACGTCCCGCGGCTCACGCGGGGTATCCAGCAGCCCACGCGCGCCATGTCCGAGACACACCGTTCGCTTCCCCTCCTCCGCGCCATGGTCGACGCGGCCGATCGCGACCTCCTGCAGGTCATCGCCAGGCGCATGGCGCTCGTGCGCGAGATCGGCGGCGTGAAACGCGCCCAGGGCCTCCGCATCCGCGACGCCGCCCGCGAACGCGAAGTCCTCGACGATCGCGTACGCATCGCCGAGGAGCTCGGGCTTCCCCGCGGCGAGATGGAGTCGATGTTCCGCCTGCTGCTGCGGACGAGCCGCGACTCCCAGGCCATGCTGCGCACCGAGGTCACGACGGACGAGGCGTCGCGCACGGTCACGATCGTCGGGGGCAAGGGGCGCATGGGACGCATCTTCGCCACGATGTTCGCGGACCTCGGCCACCGCGTGCTCGTGACGGACGTGGACACTGACCTCACGGCGCAGGACGCAGCCGCCGAATCCGACGTGGTGGTGATCAGCGTGCCGATCGACCGGACCGAGGACGTGATCCGCGACGTGGGCCCGCACGTGCGCCCCGAGGCGCTCCTCATGGACGTGACGAGCGTCAAGCGCTCACCCGTGGAGGCGATGCTCGCGTCGACGCCGGCGAGCGTCGTGGGCACGCACCCGATGTTTGGTCCGAGCGTGCATACCCTGCAGGGCCAGCGCGTCGTGCTTTGCCGCGGGCGGGGCGACGCCTGGGCCGACTGGGTGTCGCACACAATGTCGTCGCACGGCATGGTGATCACCGAGACCTCGGCGGAGCAGCACGACCGCGTGATGTCGGTGGTGCAGGTGCTGACGCACTTCCAGACGCAGGTGATGGGGCTCACGCTCGCTCGCCTTGGCGTGCCGCTCGAGGAGACCATGCGGTTCACGTCGCCGGTGTACCTGCTCGAGCTCTACACCACGGCGCGGCACTTTGCGCAGTCGCCGACGCTGTATGGGCCGATCGAGATGCGGAACCCGCGCTCAGCGGAAGTGACCGCGATGCTGCAGTCGGTTGCCGCGGAGCTGGCCGATGTCATTCGGCGCGGAGATCAGCCAGCGTTCACTGCGCTCTTCGAGGAGGTCCGTCAGTTCTTCGGTGACTTCACGGCGGAGGCGCTCGAGCAGTCCAGCTATTTGATCGACCGGATTGTGGAAAGGACGTAGTAGTGGACTAGTGGACTAGCCGACTAGTGGTGACGGGTGGACGGATGCGTTCCGCGCCACTCGTCCACCACTAGTCCACTAGTCCACTCGTCTCCCACTATTGGCCCAGATTCGGATTATTGTCCCGCTCCGCCAGCGGCAACGGAT